>NZ_LGZA01000001.1:0-190308 GCF_001308005.1 Neisseria sp. 74A18 | reverse complement strand
CGGTGCCTTCGTGCAGCGGGAAGTGTTGGCCGTAGTCGGGGCCGGCATAGGGTTTGGCTAAGCGGATGGGACGGCTTTCTCCGCCCGGACTCCATTCGTCGAGGTCGAACGGCAGTTTGACGCGGTAGCGCCCCATGTTGTCGATATAGGCGTAGGTGTAGTTGCCGGGGCTGGTGACCCGTGCGGGAAGGCTGCCCTGGATCTTCGGCAACGGGGTGATGCGTTCGGGGCGGAAGATGCTGTCGGCCGGAATGGCGCTAAAGCGGTGGCTGTACGCTTGGTCGCGGCTGCCGCTGTGGGTGAGTGACACCGCCAACCAGCCGTTGGGCGCTTCGCTGAAGCTTGGGGCCGTCTGAAACACTTGGCCGGTGCTGAGGGCGGTGATGTTGCCGCTGCCGGAGGCAACAATACGGCGGCTGTGGTCGAGTTGTTGCAGTAAGGCCGTCTGAAGTTGGGCTTCTGCGGGTGTCTTGTGATGCAAACCCCAATGGCTGTCGCTGCCGAGTAAGACGCTGCTGTCGCTTTCCTTATCTTTAGCTGTTACTTGGGACGACAAATCGGTATCGGCATCGCGGTAGTTGTAGTCGCCGACGCGGATGGATTCGAGGATGGGGTTGTGTTTTACCTGTAAGGCGAACACCGCTTCGGCTCCGACGCTCTCCAATCCGCCGTGGGGGCGGTAGGGATAGGGAAAGGTATTACCGCGAAAATAATGGGCGGTATCGTCACCGAATACCGCCACATCGCCATATTGGGCATTCTGCTCAAAGGCGTACCAAATTCCTTCTTCTTCGCACAGCCGGTTGATAAAGGCGAAATCGGATTCCTGATACTGGGTCACATACTCGCGCACACCGTATTCGCGGGAAGTGTTGAAACGGAAATCGACGCCGGAGAAGCCGTGGTGTTTCAACAGCGACGAAATGATGTCGGGCACGTTTTGGTTTTGAAACAGCCGTGAAGTGCGATGATGCTTCAATGCGGCGATGCGCGGTTCCAATACCATACGGTAACGGGTCTCGTCCGCCGATACCGACAGCTTCTCACACGAAGTGATGATGCCGCTCCATTCCTTCAACGGCTCGGGAGCCAACATCCCTTCGATCAAACCCAACGCATCACTACTCACCGGCGTTACCGTAAACTTAGCCGCTTGGTTGATGTACGACGACAGCGGCAAATCGGCATCGGCGGAAGTGAGTTCGATGTCGAGACGGTAGGCTGTATTCAATGCTTCGGTGGCGGTGAAGGAAACGACGGAGAGGGAGGGAGCGAAGCGGGAAAAGCTGAGACGGTAGGATTGGGTTTGGGTCATCGCGGGTGTTCCAAAGCTGTATTCAAAGTATCAGGATTGAAGATGTATGTTTTGGAAATATATCAGAATGAATATTTTTGCCCAATATGGGTATGACAAAAGGCCGTCTGAAATTTCAGACGGCCTATGCTTATGCAATAGTTTTCTCACTTGGCTACGGCCACTCCCAAAACTAGCAAACGAAATTAGCGACTATGATGATATTATTCTTTCATAATATTAACAAAGAAATGCAACCTCCTCTTCCGGCAAAATTTTGGATAACAAGAATGACCGAAGGAAAGATAGCGTTTCATTTACCAAGATGATTGTACCGAAGTGATTAACGTATACCGAAGTGATTAACGTATACCGAAGTGATTAACGTATACCGAAGTGATTAACGTATTTAGTGGGTAAATAATTAAATTATAAGATAAATGACTACACATGAGAAAAGCCGGTAATGTTCACCGGCTTTTTATTGGGTACACAATATGGTACATAAAATAAATATAACCCAAAATTACCTATTTCAATCATCAGGTTATAATAAAATATGGCAGAGAGGAAGGGATTCGAACCCTCGATACGCTATTCACGTATACACGCTTTCCAGGCGTGCGACTTCAACCACTCATCCACCTCTCTGTGGAGACGCGAATTATAAGTGCTTTAAAGCATGGTGGCAAGTAAGATTCTTCAGAATATTTTAGCTGTTGTCATCCGCAAACGTGCTTTTCTGCCCTGCTTCTCTTACTAGTGAAAATAGAATATCACGCCGATTTATTTGTATGGCGGCACTTCAAACGCAGGCAGCAATTTAATGTACAATACATCCCATCTTCCTTATTTTTTCAGACGGCCTGGATATTGAGGCCGTCTGAAAACTATTTATACAACAAATCATATTTAGAAAATGAATCTATCCCCATGATGAATAAAGAACAATTTGCCGATAACCATTTTATCCGTACCATTATTGAAGACGACCTCAAAAGTGGCAAACATAGTGCCATCCAAACCCGTTTCCCTCCCGAACCGAACGGCTACCTGCACATCGGCCATGCCAAATCTATCTGCCTGAACTTCGGTTTGGCTTATGTTTACAACGGCCTGTGCAACCTGCGCTTTGACGACACCAACCCCGAAAAAGAAAATCAGGAATACGTTGATTCGATTAAAGAAGACGTAGAATGGTTGGGCTTTAAATGGGCGGGCGAACCGCGTTATGCTTCCGACTATTTCGACCAACTGTTCGATTACGCCGTCGGTCTGATTAAAGACGGCAAAGCCTATGTGGACGACTTAAGTGCCGAAGAAATGCGCGAATACCGCGGCACGCTTACCGAGCCGGGCAAAAACAGCCCCTACCGCGACCGCAGCGTCGAAGAAAATCTCGATTTGTTCATGCGCATGAAAAACGGCGAATTCCCCGACGGCAGCAAAACCCTGCGCCTGAAAATCGACATGGCCGCGGGCAACGTAAACCTGCGCGATCCGGTGATTTACCGCATCCGCCGCGCGCATCACCACAACACCGGCGACAAGTGGTGCATTTACCCCATGTATGACTACACCCACGCCATTTCCGATGCCATCGAAAACATCACCCATTCGCTGTGTACACTCGAATTTGAAGCCCACCGCCCGCTGTATGATTGGGTGCTCGACAATATCCCGATCGACAACCACCCGCGCCAATACGAATTTTCCCGTTTGGAATTGCTG
Organism: Neisseria sp. 74A18; assembly: GCF_001308005.1. Taxonomy (NCBI): domain Bacteria; kingdom Pseudomonadati; phylum Pseudomonadota; class Betaproteobacteria; order Neisseriales; family Neisseriaceae; genus Neisseria; species Neisseria sp. 74A18. The sequence continues at coordinate 187,283 of NZ_LGZA01000001.1, read as the reverse complement.
TATTCCATCACATCCAAACGCAAACTGAACCAGTTGGTTTCAGACGGCCACGTTACAGGCTGGAACGATCCGCGTATGCCTACCATCTCCGGCATGCGCCGCCGCGGTTACACGCCTGAAGGCTTGCGTCTGTTTGCCAAGCGTGTCGGCATTTCCAAGTCTGAAAACGTGGTGGACATGAGCGTACTCGAAGGTGCGATTCGCGAAGAACTGGAAAATTCCGCACCGCGTTTGATGGCCGTGTTAAACCCGATTAAGGTAACGCTCACCAATTTTGAAGCCGGCAAAACCCAAAGCCGCAGCGCGCCTTACCATCCGCACCATGAAGAAATGGGCGAGCGCGAAGTGCCCATCAGCCAAACCCTGTATATCGAAGCCGACGATTTCAGCGAAAATCCACCCAAAGGCTGGCAGCGTTTAACTTTAGGCGGCGAAGTGCGCCTGCGTTACAGCTATGTGATTAAGTGCGACGAAGTGGTAAAAGACGAAAACGGCAACGTAATCGAACTCAAATGCAGCATCGACCATAATACGCTGGGTAAAAAACCCGAAGGCCGCAAAGTAAAAGGCGTGATACACTGGCTTTCTGCCGAACACGCCGTGCCGGTGCAAGTGCGCCTGTATGACCGCCTGTTTACCGAGCCGCGCCCCGATGCCGTTCGCGGCGAAGACGGCGAATACCTGCCGTTTACCGATTTCCTGAACCCCGAATCTGTGAAAGAAATCACCGCTTACGCCGAGCCTGTGGTCAATACGCTGGAGCCGGAAAGCCACTGGCAGTTTGAGCGTTTGGGTTACTTCGTTACCGACCGCTACGACCACAGCAAAGAAAAACCAGTGTTCAACCGCACAGTTACTTTGAAGGATACTTGGCAAGCGAAGGAATGAAGCGTTATTTTTCACTGCAAGCTTAAGCCGTCTGAAAAATAATTTACCTAGAAAACAATACCTTCAAAAATTTTTTAAATTTTCTGCGTAAACCGCTTGCCAAATATCATCAAGATAGGCATAATGCGCACTTCTTCAGCCGGTATAGCTCAGTTGGTAGAGCAGCTGACTTGTAATCAGAAGGTCCCGAGTTCGACTCTTGGTGCCGGCACCATAAAACAAAAACAGCCTGATCCCAGCGGTCAGGCTGTTTTGCTTTGGTTGAAATTTCAGCCTGAGCCTCCATTATTAACCGCGTTTAAACTTAAGGCCGTCTGAAAAGAATCGGAATATTGTGATGATCACAGTCAACACTCTGCAAAAAATGAAAGCAGAAGGCGAAAAAATCGCCATGCTCACCGCCTACGAAGCCAGCTTTGCGGCATTGATGGACAATGCCGGCGTGGATATTTTGCTGGTAGGCGATTCGCTCGGCATGACCGTACAGGGGCAAGCCTCCACCCTGCCCGTTTCCCTGCGCAATATGTGCTACCACACCGCAGCCGTCGCCCGCGGCACAAAAAACGCCATGATCGTGAGCGATCTGCCCTTCGGCGCATACCAGCAAAGCAAAGAGCAGGCGTTTGCCGCCGCTGCCGAACTGATGGCTGCCGGCGCGCACATGGTCAAGCTGGAAGGCGGCGTATGGATGGCGGAAACCACCGAATTTCTGCAACTACGCGGCATTCCCGTTTGCGCCCATATCGGCCTCACGCCGCAATCGGTGCATGCTTTCGGCGGCTATAAAGTGCAAGGCAAAGGCGACAAAGCGCAAGCGTTGCTGAACGATGCCAAAGCGCACGATGAAGCCGGTGCTGCCATTATCTTGATGGAATGCGTGCCCGCCGCCCTCGGCAAACAAGTTACCGAAACCGTGAGCAGCCCTACCATCGGCATCGGCGCGGGCGTGGATTGCGACGGGCAAGTATTGGTGATGCACGACATGCTGGGCGTATTCCCCGGCAAAACCGCCAAATTCGTCAAAAACTTTATGGAAGGCCAAACCAGCATACAGGCTGCCGTAGCCGCTTATGTTGCCGCAGTCAAAAACAAAACCTTCCCTGCCGCCGAACATACTTTTTCATAATGTGAACAGGCCGTCTGAAACATGTTTTCAGACGGCCTCCTTTGGTTGAAGGACAAACCTTTCCATGCAAATCATCCATACCATCAAAGAATTACGCGAATGGCGCAAAACCGCAGGCCGTGTGGCATTTGTGCCGACCATGGGCAACCTGCATGAGGGCCATCTGGCTTTGGTACGCGAAGCCCGTAAGCGTGCCGATCATGTCGTGGTCAGCATCTTCGTCAACCGCCTGCAATTCGGCCAAGGCGAGGATTTCGACAAATATCCGCGCACTTTGCAGCAAGATGCCGACAAACTGTCTGCCGAAGGCGTGAGTGTGGTTTTTGCTCCCGATGAAAAAGAACTGTATCCGAACGTGGAGCAACGCTACAACGTCGAACCGCCCCATCTGCAAAACGAATTATGCGGCAAATTCCGCCCCGGTCATTTCCGCGGCGTGGCTACCGTGGTGAGCAAGCTTCTCAATATCGTCGAACCCGATACGGCCTGTTTCGGCAAAAAAGATTACCAGCAGCTTGCCATCATCAAAGGGCTGGTAGAAGACTTGAACATCAACGTGGAAATCGTGCCTGTCGATACCGGCCGCGCTTCAGACGGCCTCGCCCTCTCCAGCCGCAACCAATATTTAAGCGAGCAAGAACGCGCCGAAGCCCCCCGGCTTTTCCGCGAATTGAACATTATCGCCGACGCACTCCGTGAAGGGAATTTAGCTTATGCCGAATTGGAACAAGCTGCCGTAGAGCAGCTTAGCGAAGCAGGATGGTCGGTTGATTATGTAGAAATACGCCGTGCCGACAACCTGAACATAGCTCACGCAGGCGATAAAAACCTAGTGGTTTTAGCGGCGGCAAGGCTGGGTACTACGCGCCTGATTGATAATATTGAAGTATCGTTATAATCAATCAACACATTTTTAATACAAGACAATACAAGCATGCTTCAGCAGCTTACACAATCGTTCTCTTTGAGCTAAGGTGCAGTAACGCCGTGGTAAAAATTGAATTGATTGACTATATAAAGCCCCCTGTTTCGACGACCAGAGCAAGTTCAGGTATAAAGCGATCTGCTTATTACGATACCTACCTGTAAAAAACGGAGCATTTTATGCTCCGTTTTTTACAGCCTTTACTTTTGCTTCGGCAATATAAAACGCATTTTCAATCCGTTGGGCTTGATATTTTCAGCAATAATTTTACCGTTATGCTGATTCACAATATGCTTGGCAATGGCCAAACCCAAACCCGTTCCCGGCTTGCTGGCACTGCTGTCTGCCCGGTAAAAAGCCGTGAAAATATGCGGCAACTGCATTTCATCGACACCCGGGCCGTTGTCGATAATATCAACCAGCCAGTTTTTTGCATCCTGACACAGCCGAACCTTGATCTCGCTGCCTTCCGGGCTGTATGCCATTGCATTGCGGATCACATTGTCGAAGGCACGATAAAGGAAACCTTCGTTACCCATAATGGCAGCGTTATCGGGAACTTTTTCTACTTCCAACAACACTGTTTGCCGGTTTTGTTGAGCAACGGCCTGGCTATCCTCCACCAGCTGCTGAAAGAACGGCAGTAAAGGCAGGTTATCTTTTTCCAAAGGCATGTTGGATGTTTCCAAGCGCGACAAGGTCAACAATTCGCCCACCAGCGTATCCATTCGCGTCAGCTCACCTTCGAGACGTTTGATGTATTGTTCCTGCTTTTGGGGCTGAGACTGAATCAAACCGACAATTGCCTGCATCCGTGCCAACGGCGAACGCATTTCATGCGAAACGTGGTGAAGCAGATGACGCTCTTTTGCAACCAACTGCTCCAATTGAACGGCCATTTTGTCGAACAGAACCGCCAGCTGTGAAAGTTCGTCGTCACGATCGTCCATTTGCTGGGAAATACGGGTATCCAAATCGCCGGATGCCAAACGGTTCATGCCGAACCCGAGAATGCGGATGGGCTTGGTAATGTTGTTGGTCAGAATATAGGCCAGCAACAATCCAACCAAGATGATAAAAGACAGAATGATAAATTCGTGCCAAATCGGGGCGAGCTGCAAGCCGGGAATGAACAACGGGCTGGGAAGACGCTGTATCTGCTGGTTATCCCAATTGCGGATAAAAAAGAGATATTCTTCACCCCAGCGGTCATATTCTATGCTGGCCAGATCCGAATCGGGGTTGGCAACGGCAAACTTACGCGCGTTGACAATCATGTTTTTATCGACTTGCCGGTTCAGAATATCCTGTTCGTTGTCGCCGGTAATCACCAAAACATTATGTGCAACCGGATTGTCTTTCCATTCGCTTAAAATTTCATTTGCACCCTGCTCGCCCCTCACTCTGAAGGCGGAAATAATGCTGCCCATCAAAGTGGTTTCAATGGTTCTCTGCTGTTGGAACTGGTTTTCGGCAATGGTATTCTGCACAAGCCAAAAAGAAAAACTCGCCACGAAAATTGCACAGATGATGACTGCGCAAAATGTGGCGAATATGCGTTGAAACAGTTTCATTTAGCTGTTTTATCTTTTATCAGTTTTTCACAAACAAATAACCCAAACCGCGCACAGTCTGAATCAGGGAAGCATCGCCCAGTTTGTGGCGGATACTCGAAATATGCACGTCGATACTGCGGTCGAATTTGGCCAGTTTGCGGTCGAGTGCTTCCACCGACAAGGTTTCTTTGCTGACCACCTGACCGGCATGACGCATCAGCACTTCCAACAGGTTGAATTCGGTGCTGGTCAGCTCCAAAGGCACGTCTTTAATGGTGGCTTGGCGTTTGGCAGGATAAAGCACCACATCGCTTACGGCGATGCTGTTGGGGCTGCTGCTTTGCTCGCCGGATTGTTGCGCACGGCGCAAAATGGCATTGATACGGGCTAATAATTCGCGCGGAGTACAGGGTTTGGGTACATAGTCGTCGGCACCCATTTCGAGACCGATAATGCGGTCGATATCGTCGCCTTTTGCAGTCAGCATGATAATGGGAACCGTGCTTTGGTTACGGACGTTTTTCAATACATCCAAACCGTTCATTTTCGGCATCATGGAATCCAGCACGACCACATCGTACTGGCCCGATAAAATTTCCTGCACACCGGCTTCGCCGTCGGGCACGCTGTGTACATTTAAACCCTCTGCCGTTAAGTATTCGGTTAACAGCTCGGTTAATAGAGCATCATCATCTACCAATAATACGCGACTCATGGTCTATCCTTTACACGGTTATAGTATAGTGGGTGGCTGCGGTTATGCAGCCGCAATGGTTAAATCTTAACATGCAAATCCCGCTCGCCATATCATCTGCTTCTATGCTTTTGCGCTTTTTTGCAATGCAGACAGCGGTCTTTACAATTCATTTGGAATATCGGCCGTTTTTGCTCGGTGCCGGTGCGGTTTATTGTTGCCATAATAAACCGGCCATACCTTTCAGACGGCCTGTTTTGCTAATATGGTTCGCTTGGCGCCGATTTCAAGCCATACACATATCCATGCAATCAAAAAGCTGTTTTGCCGGCGTGCCGCTTTAACGGTTTGGCTGTTTTTCAAGCAGCCACGCTGCCGACACTATGTTAAAAATGACGCCGACTGCCACGGTTAAGCCGAAAGCCGAAACGGCCGGGGTGCTGCTCATGCCCAGCAATATAAACGATATTCCCGTTGTTAATGCGGCCAACATCATGCCGCCCAAGCGTGCGGGGGCGGAATGCTTGACCGCAACCGCATATACGGCATAATCCACACCAACGGCTGAAACCAACAGCAGGCCGAACATGGCAAACAGGCTTACGGGAATACCCAGCCAGCCCAATACTGCTACCGTAGCGACCGCAGCGGCCAACGGCACGGCCAGAATGTTGGTTCCGCGCCTGCTGCCGAACATGCGCCACAACAACAGCCATGCCAAAGTATAGGAAGCCAATTTGAGCCATGCGGCCTGATTGCGGGTTTCGTGAAACAGCTCGTTCAAATGGGCACGTTTGTCGGCCCAATGTACCCCGCTCAAGCCTTGTACGGCGGTTTGAACCGCAGCCGGTTCATCCATGCCGTTCAAAAGGATAACGGAAGCAAACCGCCCTTTTTCTGGTTGGCCCAGATAGAGCGGGCGCCATGCTTCGGCCAGCACGGGCTTGAGGCCGTCTGAAAGTGTGAGTGCGGGAGAAGCGGCTGCCTGATTCAAAGCTTGGCGCAAGGCAGCGCGCGGCACGCCTATTTCCTGCATGGGTTGCCACGCATCGGGCAGCCTCGCCAGCTCGTGCAAACGGTTTTTCAGTTTTTGCTGTTCGCTTACGGGCAACAGCCATTGGTCGAGCGACTGAATGCCCGCCAATTTTTTCTGCGTAATCAAGGGTTGCAAAGCTTGGCGGACTTCTGCGTTTTTCTGCAGTAACGCATCTTCGCTTTGTGCTTCTACCACCAAGTATTGCCCGCTGAAATCGGTGCCGGACAAAATGCTGATCTGCTGTGCCTGTGCAAGCAGTTCAGACGGCATATTTACCCACTGGCGGATATCGTCGCGCCAATCGCTGCGCCATAGCCCGACGGCCAGCAAAATACCGCCCACTATCCACCAACCGCGCCTGTGCAGGCGTTTTTTTACCTTGGATAAAAACCCGCCCCATTTCTCCACTTTGCCGGCAAAAGGCAGGTCTTTTACTGGATAGTGTTTGAACAATACCGGCAGCCATAACACCGTTGCACCAAACGCGCCCAATAATGCAAAGCCTGAAAATACCGCCGTTTGCCGTAATACGGGCAAAGGCGTAAACCACAAAAACGCATAGCCGGAAACCGTGATAAACAGGCTCACGGCAAATGTCGGCATCACATGGCGCATGGCGGCTTGAGGCCGCCACAGGCCGTCTGAAACGCCGTGATAGCGTTCTTCGGCACGACGGAACACCGACGGTGCCAGCCAATGCAGCGGAAAATCGACCAACATCCCCACCAAACTGGTGCCGATTACGATGGTGAGAATATGCACTTCGCCGAACATCAACAAAGTCGCAGCCAAACCCGTAACCATACCGGCGGCCAACGGCAATACCAGCCAAAACACGCGCATGCTGCGGAACACCCACAGCAACAATGTAAACGTCAGCAGCAGCCCTATGCTCCCCATCAGCCTGCTTTCCCGTTGTGCCTGTGCTTTAGCGGCGGCTGCAAATACCGCCCCGCCCGCACTCAAGGTTTCGGTTTGGCGTTGTGCCGCCAAATCGCGGCTTTTTGCCAACAGCGGGAGCAACGCTTCGCTGGCATTGGTGATATTGTTGTTATCGGGCAGCCTGCCGCGCAGCCAAACCCAAGTTTTTCCCTGCCCGTCTTCGGTAAACAACATGCCGTTGTCTGCATTCCACTGCAAACGGCTTTGCGGGCGGGCGCGTTCGGTAACAAAACGCCCCAAACCGAGCCAATCTTGATCCGGCGTTAACGGCGAAGGAGCGGCAAAAGGGTTCACCACCGCCTCTGCACGCTCCTGAAAATACTGCTTGGGCTGCTCGAACAACAAACGCCGCTGTTCAGACGGCATCACGGCCAAACCCAATTTCTGAATGTCCGCCCGCACCTGCGCCAAATCGGGTGTGATGCTGCTGTCGACTTCGGCAAACACCTTGCTTTGCCGCCACAGCTCCGCAATCTCCGCGGCCGTCTGAAAAGCCGTTTGCGCATCGCTGCTGCCCGCCAACAATACAACCTGCGAATTAAGCTGTTTTTCGTTGGCCGCATCCGCCGCCTGCAACAGAGCATCGGGCTGTTTTTCCTGCGGCAACAATGCCGTAAGGTCGGTTTGCAACCACGAACCGGCCGCCATGTTGTACAGCAGAAAACCCAGCAATAACGCCATCAGCGCAGTATAGGTGCGTCGGATTGAATCGAACATGAAAGTTCCTTATATGGCCATCAGTTAAACAGGCGGAAAATATAAAAAACGGCGGTATCGGCAGTTACCGGCAACGGCAAACCGCTTACAACGCCTGTTTGGCAAAGACATCCAACTCTTTGCCTGTTTGAATCCGGTTAAACTGCATAACCGTGCGGTCGCCTTGTTTTTCGTTTAACTCGATGCGGCGCACCACATCGTCGCCGCTGATGTCGATGCGGGTAAAGATCTGTTTCATCAGGGCGGTTTTCGGGTCTAAACGCAGCGTCCATTTTTGCTGCGTACCGGAAAGTTGCAGGTTGAACTGCTTTTCCAGCCCTTGCGTGTTGCCGCCGAGCAAGTCGAGAAACAGTTTGATTTGCTGCGTTTGGCCGCTCATTTTGCTTGTGTTGGCGGCAACCCAGTTTTTGCCGTTCCACTGCATGATGCCGTCTGAACGCACGCGCAGGCGGTTGTCGAACGGCTTTTGCATGTGCCACAGCAGGCCGCGTTTGGGCACCAGCACAAATTGGCCGTTGGTGGTCATCGGTTTGCTGAGCGATTTGAGATAACGCTGCTGGGTAAACGCACCTTGCACGTTGTCGGGTTTTTGCAGGGTTTGGGAAAGTTCGGCGGTTGAAAATGCCCACAACAGCGGGCTGAATGCGGTTAAGGCAACAGCAAATATCGGTTTTTTCATCGTGTTCTTTCTTGCTTAAATTTCGCGGTAAACATCTTCAAACGGCAGGCGGAAGCGTTCGCCCCAGATGCCTTTGTTTTCTTTGCGTATGCCGCAGGAAACAATCATATTGATTTCGGCGCCGCGCGGCAATTTGAGAATGCGCTTTACCATTCGGGTATCCAAGCCTTCCATCGGGCAGGTATCGTAACCTTGTTCGGCCATCGCCAGCATAAAGGTTTGCGCCGCCAAGCCGCAGCTTTTGTGAACAACCGTGCGCACATCGTGTTCTGAAACATCGACCACAATCGGGCGGAACAGGCCGATGCTGCGGGCGATTATTTGGCGCAACAAACCCACCAAGCCGAAACCGCGGGCATAGATAAACGGCACCAGTTTGCCGTAATAAAATTCCATTTTTTTCAGACGGCCGGGGAGTCTGTCGGGCGGGCTGTTGCGGCTGAGGTTGCCGCGCTCGAAATCCAACACGGCTTGTGCGCGCTTGCGGTATAAATCTTGGCGGGTAACGAATACCACCATCTGCTGCGCCGTTGCGGCAGCCCCCTGCCCCAAACATGCCCGGGCAAGTTGTTTAAGGGTGTCGGGGTTGCTGATATGGTAAAACTCGTAAAGCTGCATATTGGAGCTGCTCGGTGCCAGTTGAGCCAGCTTGAGGCATTCGCGCACTTTACTGCTGTTTAAGGTTTTATCGGCATCGTAATGGCGGACGGTACGGCGGTGCCGGAGCATTTCGGAAAGAGTCATGATGGTTCCTTGATACTTAAATTCGCCGCCCACGCCGGAATCTCGTTTTCAGACGGCCTGAAACGTCGGATGGCTTCTTACCGCTTCCAACCAGCTTTGAGGGGTTTCAAACTGCATCTCGCCGCTTTGCAGCGACACCGCTGCCTGTGTGGTACCGGCTTTCGTGAGCTTTAAACCGCTTTCGGCATCGGCAATCGTATAGTCAATCCGCAGGCAGCTTTCGATTTCGACCACCGCCAAATCCACGCGGATTTTTTGGCCGAAGCGGGCGGGCTTCACATATTTCAGGTTCATCTGCACCACCGGCCAAATAAAACCCTGCCGCTCCATTTCCCGATAATCGTAACCGATGGCACTGAGAAACGCACAACGCGCCACTTCGAGATATTTCACATAATGGCCGTGCCACACGATATGCATGGCATCGACATCGAAAAACGGCACTTCCAATTCTATACTGTGGCGGCAATAAACATGTTTAGCCATTGTGTTCATCGTTCCAGAAATCGTAAAAATTAAACCATTGCAGCGGATTTTGCGCACATTCGCGTGCCAATACGTCTGCAAAACCCTGCGCCGCCGCCTGTACCGCTGCGCTGCGCTCACTGCGCTTCCAATCGGCCGTATCCAAAAAACGCCGCAGTTTCAGATGATAACGCCCGTTTTGCTTAACGCAGAAAAGCGTGTTTACCCGCGTTTTCAACAAACCGGCCAACAACCACGCCCCTTGCGGCATTTCTGCCGGCGCACCCAAAAAATCCACCGTCACCGTTTTTTCCCCGCGCACGGGTATGCGGTCGGCGGCGACGGCAATCCACTCGCCCGCATCAAGGCGCTTATGCAGCTCCATCATCACCGCCGCATCCAAATCGGTTACCTGAATCAGTTGGATTTCATCCGCCCCCGCTTTGGCCAACGCCTCGTTAAACGCCTGCGCGTGGCGACTGTGCACCAACACATTCAGCCTGAAGCCCTGATGATGCGACACCAACGCACGGCAGATTTCCACATTGCCCACATGCGAACACGCAAAAATCTGCCCGCGCGAATTGCACTGCTCCATGTCGGCATAAATATTATCAGGGTCTTCCACCACCAAATCTTCATAACGGATGGTGCGCTGCCACACCGCAAAACGGTCGCACACCGCCTCGCCAAACGCCACAAACTGCCGAAACACCGGCATACTTTGCGGCAGGCGCACATCGGGAAAGGCCGTCTGAAGCCGCCGCTGGTAGCGTGCGATATTGCGCCGCTGCTTGGGCAACGTGATATAGAAATACAGCACCACAAAGCCGATACACGGATTCATCAGAAACGCAGGCAGATATTTCACCATCAGCGTGGTAATGCCCAAAAACAGGCGGTTGCCGCGTTCGTTTTGCGCGGCCCAATGCGCGTTTGCTTTCGTATCCTTTTTCATATTTTCAGACGGCCTCTCACAGCTTTCCGCCCAACCGCCGCCACACCATCTCGCAAAACAATCTTGCGTGCATTTTGCTGATCAGCACATTATCGTCAAACGCGCGGAAATGCGACACGCCGCCGGCTTCGTATTTCACCGGCGTTTTAATCCACACCGGTTTCACGCCGCGCCAATAGAGGCGGATAAGGATTTCCGTGTCGAAATCCATGCGGTCGCCCACCCGTTCTTCACGCACCACGGCCAGCACAGGGGCAAGCGGATAAAGGCGGAAACCGCACATGCCGTCTTTTATATCGGTGGAAAACGTATGCACCATGTTCCAAAAATCGGTGATTTTACGCCCGTAGAGCCGCGCTTTCGGCGCATCGCTGCCGTATTGAGGCCAGCCGCACACCACCGCTTCGGGGTTTGCCTGCGCCGCTTCCAACATCTTGGCCGTGTCGTCCAAACGGTGCTGCGCGTCGGCATCCACCTGTAAAACATGGGTATAGCCCTGTTCTTCGGCGTACTTCAACCCCGCTTTTACCGCCGCGCCTTTACCGCCGTTAACCGGCCGGTACACAACATCAATGCCGTCCTGCTCCGCCAAAGCGTCCAATACCGGTTTGCAGTCCGCCCGCGAACCGTCGTCCACAATCAGCACATCCAACCCGAACCCGCGCATGGCTTGGGTAACTTGGGTGATGGTTGTGGGGTGGTTGTAGTGGGGAATTAGGGCTAGGGTTTTCATGGATAACATTCAGGCAATATGAAATAAAACTTAACGGCACCACTGGCGCTCGCACGGTACACCGTCGTGGTTTCCGCCCATCTTTGTGTTAGGGCAATTCTGTAAGAAAAACTTGGCTTCTTCGCAGGAAGTCATTTGCGAACAATGCGTTCTGCCGTCGCAAGTAAATCTGCTTTTTTCTTTATCAGCTTGCGTAGATGGAGATTTTAAAGGCAGCTGTTTAGTAATGTTCGACAATACTTCCGGTTTGTTTTGCCATTGGTTATAGGCATCCTTTCCCCACAACTGCCATAAACCGCCAACCGCAGCCAGCAAAAGAATGAATTTACGCATACGCCAACCCTTTCATGTATTTTATTAATGCTAAATTATTTATACAAAACAATATAATAACAACTCCAACATTGAGATGTAGGGGCGGATTACATATCCGCCCTATACTTGGCAAGGCTGGAATGTTATTTATCCAACTACGTGTGAAGCCGCTGTTAAATCTCAATACCTATTGTTGAAATTCATATAGCGGGCGGATATGTAATCCGCCCCTACAAATAGCCCGACGTAGTCGGCAAAGCATTTTTCAGACGGCCTCAAACGCCCCAAACACGATCCGCCCCGAAGCACACACAGCTTCATGGTTTTCCAACTTAAACGTCAGTTTGTTTTTATCCGCATCGTATTTCAGCTCTGCAAACACTTCATGATGCGGGCGCAGGAATTGTTGGTATTTCAGGTTTTCCACGCGGATGATGCTTTGTTTGCCCCATTCAAACCGTCCGGCCAAATCGCGCACCCATTGCAGTTCCACCACACCCGGCACCAACGGGAATGCGGCGAAGTGGCCGCCGAAATACACCAAATCCAACGGTACGCGGCCTTCAAACATATAGGTTGCGGCAATTTCAGACGGCCTTTCTTTCCAAACGGGCGCAGTTTGTGCTTCGGTAAAAGCCGTCTGAAAATCCGCAGCCGTGATTTTGGATTGGGCATTGCGCGGCAAGGCATCTGTGAAACGCCAGTAGCGCGGCAGGGCAACCGTATCTTGCGTGGCGGCAAGATGTTTTTTCAACGCCGCCGCCACAGCCGCCCGTCCCTGCTCCTGCAAGGCTTGGATGCCGTCTGAATTCAACGCTGCCCACACGGCGGGGCGTTTGTGTTGCGGGTGCTGGCCGCAATAGGCATCGGCAATCCATTCATGCGCCAGCAGGTCGTGTTCGATTTGGTTTAATGACACGCGTTTGTCCTCAAATTTGATAATCCGGTCTTTCCGCCCGAGCAATAAAAAGCCTTCGGGCTGCATTTCCACCATGTCGGCGGTTTGGAAACGGCCGTTTGTCCACGGCGATTGCGCCCACAACGCGCCGTCTTCGTCCTGCCCGATTTCCACGGCGGCAAAGGGCTGCCATTCGGTGCTGTGGCGGCGCGATGCAATCACACCGGTTTCGGTGCTGCCGTAAATCTCAAAAGGACGTACGGCGTACTTTTCGAGCAAATCGGCGGTTGCTGCGGGCAATGCGCCGCCAGCCGATACAATCCCCGCTACTTTGCCGCCCACCGCCTGCCAATTGCGGGCTTCGCCCAAGCGGTTTAACACCGCCGGGCTGGCAATCCAAACGCATTTTCCGCAAGCTGCGGTGGCTGCCAACAGCGTTTCGGGGTACACATTTTGCGGACGCACCATCGTCCAACCCATCGTGAGCGCAAGTGTAAAGCGAAAGGTAAATCCATACATATGCTGCGGGCTGACACTGCCGATAACCGCCGGATGGTCGCGCCCGAAAGGAACGGCCTCTGCCAAAGCCAACGCTTCCGCTTCCATTTGAGCCGCCGTTTTCACAATCACCTGCGCCCCGCCGGTCGAGCCGGACGTTTTCAGACAGGCTTCGGCATCGGCGGGAATCAACAGATTATCCGGCATCGTGATTTCAGACGGCATGTCGCTCAACACCGCAGGAATGTTGTAAACCTTATTCGCGTGAAGGCCGTCTGAAAACGCTTTTTCATGCGGCGCATCCGTCAGCCACACATCCGCCGTATTGCCCCAATCCACATTATCCCGCGCCAAATTCGGCGGCAACAACGCCTTCACCCCTGCATGCCACGCCGCCAGCACCGTGCAGGCAAAAAACGCGGCATCTTCAAACCACAAAGCGGCGGTTTGCACGTTTTGCGTTTTCAGACGGCCTGAAAGGCAGATAACGGCGCGGTTGAAATCGGCGCGCGTCCAATCGGGGTTGGTGGCAATCAAGTTGTTAGAAAGTGTATTTGGAAGCAATATATTAGTGAGTGTATTCATGGTTTAAATCACTGTTTTTGATTGCATGATCAGGCGGCAATTCAACACCTAAATGACATGAAATTCAGTTATCAAACGGCTTTGATTTCAAATCCCGCACTAAACGGTAAACCCTGCCTTTTCCCGTTCCCACCGCTTCCAACAAGCCGGCTTCGGTCAATTCCACCAGATATTTTCTAACGGTTGCCGCTGATTTTCCGGTCAGTTGCTGCGCCCGACTGTTGGAAATTTCCGTGTTTTCTTCAAGGTAGCTGCGTATCGGCAAATAGGCTTGGCGGGCCTTTTCGCTGATTTTGACACCGGCCATATCGCTTATTGAATCAAACGTGTAAGTTTTCAAAGTTTGCAGAACCATATCAAGCATAAATTCGACAAATACGGTTGAATCGTTGGCTTTATCAGCCTCGGCCAAAACACGGTAATAGCCCGGCTGGTTGCTGTACACCATTGTTTCGACGGGTATCCACGCAAACAAGGGGTTCCATCGGCTCAACATCACGCTTTGCCATAACCTGCCTATGCGGCCGTTTCCGTCTTCAAACGGATGTATCATTTCGATTTCGTAATGCACTACGGCACTTTTTACCAACATGGGTGTATCGTCGCTTTCTGCCCATGCAAACAGTTTTTCCATCAAATCGGGCACAAACTGCGGTCGTGCGCCCATGTGCAGCAATGTGCCGTCGGCGGCAAAAATACCCACATCTTTATGGCGGAAACCGCCCGCCCGACCAACAATGCCTTCGGTTAACAAACCGTGTGCCTTAAGAAAATCATTGATGCTGTATGGGTTGTAATTCAAGATTTCTTCATAAGCGTCATAAGCGTTTTTTACTTCCCGAATTTCTTTCGGGCTACCCAACACCCGTTTGCCGTTAATGATATCGGTTACTTGCTCTATGGTTAACGAATTGTTTTCAATAGCTAAAGACGATTGAATCGAGCGGATGCGGTTTTCTTTGCGCAAATGCAGATTCCGCTCGTATTGAAATTGCAGACGGCCGATAATGTGTGAAATTTCAACCATCAAGTTAAGAATATGATTGGTGATGATGAAAGGCGGCTTCATGGCGGGTTTCCTGATGTTCAGGCGGCACAAATTGAGACATTAAATTATACCGCTTATTTTATCGCTCGTTATATCGCTTATTTTATGGCTTATCTCTTCTCTACCCATCCTTGCCGCATGAGGCCGTCTGAAAGCACGCACAGTATAGAAAAACGGGATTCAGCAAAAAGGCCGAAGCCGAATACAGCAAAATAAATCTATATCAATAAAATAAATCTATATCAATACAAAACCGACAAGCAGCGAAACGGTTGCAATTACTCCACCGACCACTCCACCAACTTCAGCACCACGGGCCGCACCCCCAACAAGCTCACGAAAGCTATCGGCCAAGTGATGATATAAGCCTTGATAAAACGGGCGAAATAACCCGCATCTATACCGGTGTTCAATGCCACCAGCACACCGCTTACGATAAACACCATAATGGCAGAAGCGTAGAAAGAAAATGCCAAACCTGCGTATTTTTTCGGTAATTTTTTCATCGTTGTTCCTTTTCTATTTTAATTTTCCATAGCATGTTATCCGGATACCGGCCTGAAAACACAATCATCTTTTTTCAGACGGCCTCAAACTTTCAACACCGCTTTGCGGTACAGCCACTCGCCCGCAAACAACACCCCCATCAAGATATACGAAACCATGCCGGTATAAACCGCCCACCAATCATACCGGCCGGAAAGTGCCAGCAGCCCGGCGGTGGCGGCGTTGAAGATGAAAAAGCCGCACCAGATTTGCGTTACCCGGCGGGTATAGCGCACACCTTCGGGCGGCAGATCGGGGTTTTGCAGGCGGGCGAGGCGTTCGATAAGGGTTTGTTTAGCAAACAGACTGGCACCGAACACGGCAAGCATCAGCAGGCTGACGGCAACGGGATACCAATACATGGAATCAGGCCGTCTGAAAACAATCACTACGGCAAAAAAAGCAACCAGCAGCAGGGAACCCGCTTGCTGGGCACGGGTTTTCTGCATCGCGGCGCGTATCAGCCACAAGGCGCACATGGCGGCGGCAAGCCAGAAAAATGCGCCGTGTTCGCGGCCGTAATACCACAATAACGGGTAAGCGATACTCACTATGGCGAGCAAAACTTGGCCGATAATCTTCATAATGGCTTTGAATCAATGTTGTTGAACGTTATAGGCTTTTTGCTTTTAAATCGAATAGACAAAACACGTTTTCAGACGGCCTAAGACCTTTCTACAATCTTATCTGCGGCGCATTTCTCAGTGTGTGCTGTTCGTCCGCTTGCCTATCCATTTAAATATACCTGTATTCGTTGCGCTGCTGGGCCTTGAACTGCTCAGGCTTTCAACCTGTTTTTTGCTATTCTTTAAAAAAAGGCCGTCTGAAAACCGATCCGCACATAGCAAAACGGCGGGCTTAGGATGCCCGCCCTTCGGCTAGAGAACAAGCTGAACACTGCTTATTCTGCCTGTATTTTCAACACGGCCTGTACCACGTCTTCTACGGTGCGCACATTGCGGAAATCTTCGGCCTTGAGTTTGCGGCCGGTTTCGCGTTTGATGTGGTCGATCAAATCGATGGCGTCGATGCTGTCGATTTCCAAATCTTCATAAAGATTGGTTTGAGGTTGGATACGCTCGGGTTCGATTTCAAACAGATTCACCAAAGCATCGCTTAAAATCCGGCGGATTTCTTGTTCGGTCATGATTCACTCCTTAAGCTTGGCGGGTGCGGACAAACTCGGCCAAAGCTGCAACACTGGCAAAGTGGTCGCGCAAATTGTCTTTTTCGCCGTCGAGCTGGAAACCGAAGGTTTTCTGTACCGCCAAACCCAACTCCAAAGCATCTACCGAATCCAAGCCCAAGCCTTCGTCGCCAAACAGGGCGGCATCGGTTTCGATGTCGTCGGCGGTGATGTCTTCCAAGCCCAAGCTGTCGATAATCATTTGTTTGATTTGTGTTTCTAAATTCATGTTGTTTCTCTTGTGAAATAGTCTTGCAAATAAATATTTAAACGCCTTGCAGCAATCGGCAGGGGCTTTTCGGCGAGCCAGTCTTGCGGATGAATATCGTCGCCCACGGTAATTTCATAATGTATGGTACGGGGCGGGATTTTATACCACGGCTGCCCTTTTTTGAAATTCGGCGGATTCATTTTAATGCACACAGGGGTAATCACCCGCGCACTCCTCAAACCGATAGATACCGCACCGCGGTGAAGCTTGATTTGGCCGTCCCAACCCGTGCGCGTGCCTTCGGGAAAAATAAGCAGGCTTTGCCCGCTTTTGAATACGGCATCCACTTCTTCCATCATTTCCAGCGATTCGTCGTTGGGTATATAGCCCGTAGCAAGAATCTGGCTTTTCATGGAAGGATTGTTCAGCAAATCTTTTTTAACGATACAGTTCATTTGAGGCACATGGCCGATCAACAACACTACGTCCAGCAGCGACGGATGGTTGGCCAACACCAACTGCCCCGGCCTGCCCAGCTTTTCCAAACCGTTGAAGCGCACAGTCAACACGCCCGACCAAACCAAATAGCCCGCAAACCATTTCCAAACCCTGCCGATCAGCCGCCGCGCCTGCATTTGACGCGGGATGTCGTTTTGTGTGCCGTTCAAGGTGTAAGGAAGCAAAACGATTTTAAACAGCACGCCCACCACACCGAACAATATGAATCCGAACAATGTTGCAACAAAGCGGCGGTAATAATTCAATAGCTTCATAAAGTTTTCTGCCACAACCAACAGCGTTTTCCGTAGCATCTGGTTTCTTCGTGCCGATTTGAAAGCATGAAGCGTATCCAATCAAGCGCGCCCCAATAGCTTGGGTTTTCATCGCTTTTTTCGCCGTACGACAAAGACAAACTGTATTGCCGCCCCGGTTTCAACAACATTGCAAGCGCATAGGGCATAGGCGCGCGTTCGGCTTCGAGTGCATATTCTTCCGATAAAGGGTCGTCTGCCACTATCAGCAAAACTTGTTGCGCCCCTTCCTGCATCAAGGCATAAGCTTCTGCCAAAGCCGTCTCCAAACCGTCGCTGCCCACCGCCAAAGCGGTGTTTTCACGCATATCTTTGCGCAACATCGACCATTGCCCCACTTGCGCGTTGTGTACCGATAACCCGAAAGACGTAGGCGATACGGTATGGGTTTTCATCAGCTCAAGCCACAGCTCGAAACTACGGTTTAATTCGCCGTCGTGCGAGGCAAACACCAAAGCGCTTTCAGGATACTGTTCTGCCAGATTCCATGCCGCATCACACACCAAACGGGCAGCTTTGCCCAAACGCCGCCGCTGCATGGCAGGTAAAAAAGCCAGCTCGGGTTTATAATCGGGTTGCGTGTCGGCAAACCGTGCATCTGCCGCCCATTGCTGCCAAGCTTCCAAACCTGCCAGCTTTCCCGACGAAGCCTGCCAATCGGCGATATCGAAAGAAAAGTGGCAATGAGACAAAGGATTCATAGCGTTCCCGGCATCAAAAAAGGCGATTATTTTAACCTAAGGTGTTAACAAAAAACAGTAATGCAATATAATCGCCTGATACAGGTGTCGCATGAATGATGATTTTACACTTCACTCATTCCAACACATCGCAACATTTTTTCACCCACATCTTAATTACCACCCCATTGATTACTATATTCCATGAATACTCCGCTTGCCTGCCCGATTACTAACGTCGCCCCGTTGTTGCCTCATAGCGGCCCGATGGTCATGCTCGACTGCATTTCCGATTATGGTGCCGACTACCTTACCGCAACCGCTTCAGTTGGTGAAAACCATATTTTGCTGCGCAACAACCGCCTGCCTTGTTTGTCAGGAATCGAAATCATGGCTCAGGGCATAGGCGCATTGGTAGGTTGCCATGCGGTCAACTTGGGAGAAGCAGTCAAACTGGGCTTTTTGCTCGGCACCCGTAAGTTGGATTTATTTGCCGACAATGTACCGGTAGGCACCAAATTAACGGTTAAAGTTAAAGAGTCCATGCGCGATGCAGGAGGATTCGGTGTTTTTGATTGCACACTTCATTGGACGGATGCCCCCGAACACGAAAAGCACCTGTTGCCTGCCGACGGCTTGCTGTTACAGGCTGCTTTAAATGTTTACAGCCCGAATGAAACCGAATCCGCCTGATTATAAGAAACAAAATTCATTTAAGAATGAAAAAATTTTTGCAATATAAATGCATTAACAATCAAATGTTTCACAATCTTCTCTTGATTCGGCAGCTTAATCCACATTAAAACTCAAGTTTATAAGCCGGTTGCAACCATAAATAACTTTTGCCAACATTGGCTTTTTCAGACGGCCTCATACAAAAATCCCTTAAATACACAAGTATTTAAGGGATTTTTCTCACTCAAATATAAAATCCGGCCGAGCCTGCTTAAGCTGTGAGCGTACCTTTGGTAGAAGGTGTTTGACCTTGCATACGGTCATCAAATTCTACAGCCATGCGCAAAGCGCGGCCGAATGCTTTGAATATCGTTTCGGCTTGATGATGGGCATTTTTACCCCGCAAATTGTCGATGTGCAGCGTCATCATGCTGTGGTTAATCAAACCGATAAAGAATTCGCTAAATAAATCAACGTCAAACTTGCCGATCCATGCACGGGTATATTCAACGTTGTAAACCAAACCCGGGCGGCCGGACAAATCGATAACAACACGGCTCAAAGCTTCATCCAACGGCACATAGGCATGACCGTAACGGCGGATGCCGGCCTTATCGCCCAATGCTTTTTTCAATGCCTGCCCCAAGGTAATACCGATATCTTCTACCGAATGGTGGTCGTCGATATGCAGATCGCCTTTGCAGGTAATGTCCATGTCAATCATGCCGTGGCGGGCAATTTGAGCCAGCATGTGTTCGAGAAAAGGCACGCCGGTATCGAAGCGGCTTTGGCCGGTTCCATCCAAATTAATGGCAACCGTAATTTGCGTTTCATAAGTATTGCGGCTCACAATCGCCACGCGACCTTCTGCCTGCTCGAAATCCAATGCAGGCTGGGGGGCATACATGTGCGCCTCTTCGGATTTACCTTCTGCCAAGCGGGCGGCTGCCTCTGCTTTTTTGCGTTGTTCGGCTTCAGGATCATGCTCGCGGTTCATCCAGCCTTTGCGTTTACCCATGCCGTTTTCCAGCTTGGCAAGCAGCGACGGGCGGATACCGCGGCCGTTTTCATCGTCGCTTTGCAGTTCCAAACGCCGTTTGATTTGCGATAACGACGCCGAATTGTCATAACCGCAGCGTCTGGCCAGCTCGGCCATGGAACCTGCTTCTTTAATTAAAAGGTGTAAGTTTTGTAAGTGAAGTTGCGTTTTATTCATAACTCTTTTCCGAATAAATGTTGTTGGTTGTTTAATACTGATTACCGCTGAACGGTTCAGGCATAAAGTTCGCGGATAACTGCCAAAACCGCATCATTTTGGTGCGGTGCACCTACGGTAATGCGTACACATTGTTCCAATAGCGGATGAACCCCGTGTAGTTTTTTGATTAAGATTTTTTGTCGTTTTAATGTTTCGTAAAGCATGTCAGCATCGGGAACACGCACGGTAATAAAATTCGCATCGCTGGAAAAAGCTTTCAGACGGCCTATTTCAGATAAAGCGGCAAACACGCGTTCGCGCTCTTCTTTCAGTTTGGCTGTTGTATTGCGGATTTGTTCCGCATGGTGCAAAGCAAATTTAGCGGTCGCCAAACTCAACTGGTTCATGTTGTAAGGGGGTACGATTTTCGCCAATTCATCAATAACGGCCGCGCACCCCGAAGCGTAGCCGATACGCAAACCTGCAAAGCCTATTTTGCTGATGGTGCGCATCACAACCAGATTTTCTATGCTGCCGGCTTGGGGCAGGAAACTGTCGCCGCTGAATGCGCCGTAAGCTTCATCCACAACCACAATCCCTTTGGCTGCCGCAATAATCTGCTCCACTTCTTCACGTTTGAAACACACGCCGGTAGGATTATTGGGATAGGCAACAAATACCAAAGCGGGATTGTGCCGTTCGATTGCCTGCAACACGGCGGCCAAATCAAGCGTGAAATCTTCGTTTAGCGGAACCCCCACATAATTCATGCCATACAATGCCGCATTGTGCTTGTACATCACAAAACCCGGCTCCGGAGCCAAAACCGATGCGCCGGCTTTGGCCACCAGCATGGTCAGCAGCTGAATCAGCTCGTCCGAGCCGTTACCTAATGCAATTTTCGCTTGTTGGGGAATATCGAATGCTTTGCGCAAAGCTTCTTGCAAACCGCTGGTAGCAGGGTTGGGATAAAGATGGACGGGTGCTTTTTTGATCAGCTCTGCCCATTCGTCAAGCAGGGCGGGATTGTCTGCAAAGGGATGGTAGGGGCTTTCCATCGCATCCAGCTTGATAAACCCTTCGGGCAAATCGGCAACCTGATATGCCGTGAGAGATTGAATATCCGGCCGGATAAAATCGAATAAGGTTGTCATCTTAATTTTTCTCTTGTCACATTTATCATTTCAAATGTAGGGAGCTAATGTTATAGAGGTTTTGCGTTAATGTATTATAAGTTTCTATCAAAAATTTAATTTCGTATGACATTATATTATTTTCTTCAAGATAATTCACTATTTTTTTAATCGGAAGCCTTAAAAGATTTCTGAAACAGTGATTAAAATTTATTGTTTTGCAACAGAATAATATAGTTTTTTTTAACAAACAATTGCTTTTCTCATTTAGAATGGGCCGAACACAGTTCGATAACTTTGTCTCCACCGCAGGGAATCCATTATGACTTACTATGCCGGACTGAAAAAAATTACCGATCTATCCATACGCCACCGCACCATTGAAGGGTTGCAGCGCTTGCGTACCGCATTGGCCGCGCAGATTCCCACCCGCACCGTTTCCGATACCCTGCTTTTGGCAACTTGGAACATCCGCGAGTTTGATTCGGGCAAATACGGTTACCGCAGCGAAGAGGCTTATTATTACATCGCCGAAATTCTCAATCATTTCGACCTGATTTCCATACAGGAAGTGCGCGACGGCCTTTATCCTCTGCAACATTTGCAACGGCTGCTGGGCGACAATTGGCAGTTTCTCGTTACCGATGTTACCTTGGGCACATCCGGCAACTCCGAGCGCATGGCGTATCTTTACGACCGTCGCAAAGTCAGCTTCACAGGCTTGGCGGCCGAACTCGTGCTGCCTAAAGACAAAAACGCAGAAACCGAACCCTTGCAACTTGCCCGCTCGCCTTATGTGGCAGGCTTCAAAGCCGGCTGGGCCTACCTGACACTCGCCACCGTGCATATTTACTACGGTAAAGGCGTAGCGGTTGATCCGCGCCGGTTCGACGAAATCAAATCGTTCAGCCGAACCATTGCCAAACATGCCGCCAAACTTTCCGGTGCGCCCCAATATGCACCCGGAGCCGAAGTTAAACCAGACAACCTCATCATGCTCGGCGACTTTAATATTTTCAACCGTAACGACGTTACCATGCAGGCCATTACCGAAGCAGGTTTTGTGGTGCCGGAAGAGCTTAAGCACATTCCCGGCTCCAATGTTGCCAAAGACCGCCATTACGACCAAATTGCCTACTACAAACAACTGGCCAGACTCAAACCCACCGGCAACGCAGGCGTATTCGACTTCTTCGAGCACGTTTACCGCCTGGAAGACGAATCGGCCTATGCCCGGGAAAGAGAAACCAAGCCCGGCCGCAGTTTCAAAGACTGGCGCACCTACCGCATGAGCGACCACCTTCCGATGTGGATTGAATTAGGCATCGACGATACCGACACCTACTTAAACAGCTTGAAATAGCATGGGTGTTGGAAAAGGTCGGGTTATTTACACTTTTTATACCAAACAGCTTTTGTTTTTTGCAGGAATGATGGTTTCGTGATTTTTGAGTATTCTCTAGAACGATGCGGCTTCGCCGTGCCTTTCGGCATTCTTGACAACCCTCAAAAATCCCAAAATGGGTCTGCATGCAAAAAACGGAAAGTGTAAACAACGCTAGAATTTCCTACACACATGAGGCTGTCTGAAAATATGCTTTCAGACGGCCTCATGCCTGTGCCGAACGCCACCGCAGGCTGTATAGCAATGGCGCGGCCTGACAAACACTTGGGTCATAAGCTATAATCCATGCTGTTTTTTAGCCGATGAAAGCCGTTATGAAAAAAATACTTCTACCCGCCGCCGCATTGCTGCTCGCCGCTTGCGGCTTTCATTTAAAAGGAACGGGCAGCATCTCCGGCACTCTGCCTTATACCTCTTGGCACGTTGCCGGTGCGGAAATCATGAAACAGCCGCTGGAAAACGCACTCAGACGCGCCGACGGCAAGCCCCTTTCCCCCACGCAGGCTCAAGCGGCGGTTACCGTAACCCATATCGAAACCCGCCGCGACATCTACACCATCACCCGAGCGGCCGACATCAACGAATATCTGCTGGCTTTGCGGGTAGAAGCCCAAGCCAGCGTTAACGGTCGGCCTCAAGGCGACCCGATCGTGGTGCTCATCGAACGCAAAATGGATTATGCCGACAGCGAAGTGCTGGGCAAACAGGAAGAAGAAGCCACCATTTGGGCAGAGATGCGTGCCGATGCCGCCGACCAAATCGTGCGCCGCCTAACCTTTTTGAAGGCTGACTGATGCCGGTGATCAGTATCGAACAGCTGTCGCCCGATTTGCCGTTGAAACCGCTGTATGTGATTCACGGCGAAGAAGATTTACTGCGCGTTGAGGCTTTGGACACTTTACGCGCCGCCGCCAAGCAACAAGGCTACCTCAACCGCGAAGTTTATACCGCCGATAACTCATTCGATTGGAACGAATTATTACAGTCTGCAGGCAGCATGGGCTTGTTTGCCGATCTGAAGCTGCTGGAAATCCATATCCCCAACGGCAAACCCGGCAAAAACGGCGGCGATGCGTTGCAATCGCTGGCGGAAAATCTGCCGGAAGACACCGTGATCATTGTAATGCTCCCCAAACTCGAACGCGCCCAAACGCAGGCCAAATGGTTCGGTGCGTTGGCGGCTCACGGCGTGGTGCTCGAGGCTAAAGCCGTTAGCGGCGCAGCCCTGCCGCAATGGATAAGAGGCCGTCTGAACGCTTTAAAGCTCAATATCGAACCCGATGCGCTGGCTTTGTTTGCCGAGCGCGTAGAAGGCAATCTCTTGGCCGCCAAGCAGGAAATCGACAAGCTCGCCCTGCTGCACCCTGCCGGCCATCTCGTGAATATGGCGGATGCCGAAGCCGCCGTTGCCAATGTTGCCCGTTTCGATGTGTTCCAGCTTGCCGGCGCGTGGATGAGCGGCGACAGTATCCGTGTCGCCCGCCTGCTCGAAGGCTTGGAAGCCGACGGAGAAGAACCGGTGTTGCTGCTGTGGGCGGTGGCCGAAGACATCCGCACCCTTATCCGCCTGACCGCCGCGCTGAAACAAGGCCAAAGCCTACAGGCCGTGCGCAACAGCCTGCGTTTGTGGGGCGACAAACAAACGCTGGCACCGGCGGCAGTCAAACGCATCAGCATTAACCGCCTGCTTGCCGCCTTGCAGGAATGCGCCCGCATCGACCGCATCATCAAGGGAGCAGAAGACGGCAATGCTTGGGCCGAATTCAAACATCTGGTTACGGGCTTGGCGGGATAACGTATAATTACCCCCATCTATCAAACAGGCCGTCTGAAAACTCACTTTCAGACGGCCTGCAATAAACTGCATTGATTTAAGGAAACACAACGTATGGATAACAAAACCAAACTCCGCTTCGGCGGTCTCGCTTTGCTGACTGCCGCGGTATTAAGCTTGATTTTTGTTTTATTTACCGACTCTTGGCCGATTGCCATTTTGCTGGCCGTAGCCGTCGTGGCCGGCACGGTTTTCGGTTTGATTTGGTCTTCGCGCCGCCAACAGCGCCAGTTTCTCGAGCGTTTGAAAAAATTCGACATTGATCCCGAAAAAGGCCGTGTAAACGAAGCCAACCTGCGCCGCATGTATCACAGCGGCGGCCAAGCGCAAAAAGACGTGATTACGATTTTGTGCATGGCACAAAAATGCTCGGTTGAAGAAGCGCACGCCATGATGAAAAACCGCCCTACCCGCCAACAAATGAACCAAATGGCGCAACAGCAAATGAAAGGCCAGCGTCGCCCGCACCGTTGATCGGATGAGCCTTATACCGGTAACACCCTGCTCGGCATAAAAGCTGCCTGATAACTTCAGGCAGCTTTTTTTCATTTCTTATTTATATAGTTAATCAACACATTTTTCATACAGGGCAGCAAGCCGCCGAAATTCAAATCACACTCAAGCCGCACGGATTTGCACAGCTTGGCAAAACTGTTCGTTGTCGGCAAACCATTTCAGCTCTTGGCGCAAAGCCACCACTTCGCCGATAACCATTAATGCCGGCCGGGGAGCCTGCTCGGCCATGTGCGGCAAGTCTTTCAGACGGCCTGTCTGCACACTCTGATGTGCCAGCGTGCCGTTGGATACGATGGCCACCGGCGTGTCTGCGCTGCGGCCGTATTCAATCAGTTTGGCCGTAATGTCGGCGGCCTTGAGCGTGCCCATATACACCACCAGCGTTTGATGGTTTAACGCCAGTGTACGCCAATCGGGTTCGCTGCCGTCGTGGCGGCTGTGGCCGGTGATGAACAACACACTTTGGGCGCAATCGCGGTGGGTCAGCGGAATGCCCGCGTAGGCCGTGGCACCGAGTGCGGCGGTAATGCCCGGCACGATGCGGTAAGGAATGCCCGCTTCGGCCAGCACTTGCGCTTCTTCGCCGCCGCGCCCGAACACAAACGGATCACCACCTTTGAGCCGCACCACACGCTTGCCTTCCTGCGCATATTGAACCAGCAGGCGGTTGGTAGCTTCCTGCTGAACATGATGCGCGCCCGCACGTTTGCCGACGCTGATTTTATCGGCATCTTTGCGCACCATCGCCAAAATTTCGTCCGACACCAACGCGTCGTACAACACCACATCGGCCGCCTGAATCGCTTGCAGCGCATGTATGGTCAGCAAACCCGCATCGCCCGGCCCTGCACCAACCAGCACCACCTCTCCGCGCGGCGTGTCTAAATTGCTGAGCCGTGCCGACAATTCGGCTTCTGCTGCGGCACGGTTGCCCTGTGCCACAAAGGTACTGAATCGGCTTGCAAACAGGTTTTCCCAAAAACGCCGCCGTTCGGGCATCGTGCGGACGGCTTGTTTTACCCTGCTCCGCCATTCGCCCGCAATCTCGGCCATTTTGCCGGTGTGCAACGGCACCAGCGTTTCAATCGCCTGCCGCCAGTAGCGCGCCAACACAGGCGCGGTGCCGCCGCTGGACACGGCGATTTTGATCGGGCTGCGGTCAATCACGGCAGGCACGATAAACGAACACAAATCCAACGTATCCACAGTATTGCACAGCGTGCCGCGCGCTTCGGCGGCCTCAAATACACGACGGTTGAGTTCGGCATCGTCTGTTGCCGCCACAACCAGAAACACGCCGTCTATAAAGGCCGTCTGAAACGATTTACCCAGCCACACAATGCGTTTCTGTTCACGCCATGTTTCAAACTGCGCGCTAAGGGTTTCTGCCACCACCTGCACTTGCGCACCAGCCTGCATCAAACTCTCGGCCTTGCGTTCGGCAACATGCCCTGCGCCCACCAGCAAAACGGGACGGCGTTTCAAATCGGCGAAAATCGGATAATGGCTCATGGCGGTTCCTTATGAATGTGGTCGGCGGTCTGGCTGCCACTTTGGTTATCGAAAATATTAAAACGGTTTATGCCGCAACCAAAGGAACGGTTTTTGCTTTGCTTATGGTGTTTGGTTATATGGTTGGGTGGGGATCAAAAACGATACTTTTGCCATATAGAAAAGCCAAAGTCGGACTTTAAAAAGTTTGAGGCCGTCTGAAAGCAAACCTTTTCAGACGGCCTCAAACGTACAGCCAAACTCCCTCGAATCACGCCGCCCAAAAATCGCGCGGCGCATCCAGCACAGGTTTCACGATGCCGGTGCGCACGGCAAAGTCGCCGAAGCCTTCGTTGTTCAGACGGCCTTTTGCCCATGCGTCCAGCCAGCCGTCGATGATGTCCAAAATCTCCGGCTCGGTGATGTTTTCTTTAAACAGGCGCGGAATGCGCGTGCCTTCGCGGTTGCCGCCGGTGTAAAGGTTGTAGCGGCCTACCGCTTTGCCGACCAAGCCGATTTCGGCAATCATGGCGCGGCCGCAGCCGTTGGGGCAGCCGGTGATGCGCAGCACGATATGCTCTTGCTGCAAGCCGTGTTTGGCAAACAGCGCGTCCAGTCTGTCGGTGAACTGCGGCAGGAAGCGTTCGGCTTCGGCCATCGCCAGCGGGCAGGTCGGCAGCGACACGCACGCCATGCTGTGTTCGCGCTGCGGGGAAACGGCATCGCTGATCAAACCGTGTTTGCGGGCGATTTCTTCGATGGTGTCTTTATCCGCCGGTGCGATGTTGGCCACAATCAGGTTTTGGTTGGCGGTGAGGCGGAAGTCGCCTTTGTGGGCTTTGGCGATTTCGCGCATACCGGTTTTCAGCGGCCGGCCGGGATAATCGAGCAGGCGGCCGTTTTCGATAAACAGAGTAAGATGCCAGTTTTTGTCTTCGCCCTGCACCCAGCCGATGCGGTCGCCGCGCGAAGTAAATTGATACGGGCGCACAGGTTCAAACTTCGCACCCATGCGGTTCTCCACTTCTTCGATAAACACATCTACACCCACGCGCTCGAGCGTGTAGCGGGTTTTGGCGTTTTTGCGGTCGCTGCGGTTGCCCCAGTCGCGCTGTACGGAAACCACGGCGGCGGCGGCATCGAGCGTTTTTTCCAGCGGCACGAAGCCGAATTCTTTGGCGGTGTTGGGATAGGTTTTGGTGTTGCCGTGTTCCATCGACAGGCCGCCGCCCACCAATACGTTGAAGCCGACGAGTTTGCCGTTTTCGCCGATGGCCACGAAGTTCAAATCATTGGCATGTAAATCGACATCGTTGTGCGGCGGAATCACGACGGTGGTTTTGAATTTGCGCGGCAGGTAGTTTTTGCCGAGCACGGGTTCGGTGGCATCGCCGCTTTTCACACTTTCGGGCAGCGGTGCGGGCGCGGTGGTTTCGGTGGATTCGACTTTTTCGCCGTCCAGCCAGATTTCGGCATAGGCGCGGGTTTTCGGCAGCAGGTGCTCACTGATTTTTTTCGCCCATTCATAGGCTTCTTTGTGCAGCCCGCTTTCAACGGGATTGCTGGTGCACAACACATTGCGGTTCACGTCGCCGGCGGTGGCGATGGAATCCAAACCGAGCTTGTGCAGCCATTGGTGCATGGGTTTGATGTTTTCTTTGAGCACACCGTGGAATTGGAAAGTTTGGCGGTTGGTGAGGCGAATGGAGCCGTAAAGGGTGTGGTCGGAGGCAAATTCGTCGATGCCCAGCCATTGCGCGGGCTGGATGATGCCGCCGGGCAAACGGCAGCGCAGCATCACGTTTTTCAGCGGTTCCAGTTTCTGCTCGACACGTTCGGCGCGGATGTCGCGGTCGTCCTGCTCATACATGCCGTGAAAACGGATTAACTGGAAATTGTCTCCCTTAAACCCTCCGGTGAGGCCGTCTGAAAGATCGCTCGTAATCGTTCCTTCGAGATAGCGGCTTTGGTCTTTGAGGCGTTCGTTGTCGGCCAATGGTGCATCAGGCAACTTGGCGCGCGGATCGGCGGCAGTCATAAATAAATATTCCTCGGCTTGATATTGGTTTTATGATGCCGCCAAATCTACACAGGCCGTCTGAAAAAGGGAAAGAATGCTTGGTTTTAATGTAAGAAAGATTGGTTATATAAAACAGCGGATTCGGCTTTGGAGGACAACTTTTTACAATAGAGAAAAAAATTGCCATAAACTACACACAACTGACCCAAGACTAACGAAACCTACCCCGCCACACAGCATCAGCGAAATCGCCAAACAACTTAGCTGCCTCAAAACACCATCGACTGCTAAATGAAACGGCACGGCTCCAAATAAGAAAAACACTTGGCTATGAAACGCCAAGTGTTTGATTTCCGAATCTGTTTCAATCACTACTGCCAGAGTGCCGCACTTGAAATTAGAATTCAAGAGCCTGTTTACAAACTGATTCTATATCCTGCTGATTTTATATCAACGCTTTGAAGTTAAACGTGAAAACTTCCACGCAGCCAATGCTGCACCGGCAATAATGCGGTATTTCCAGCCCAACGGCAGAAAAAAGGTTTTAAACAATATATTTTTTGAAGGCACTGCATCTGCCAAACTGACAACGGTACTCAAGCTGTTTTCAAAAAAGTTATCTTTTTCTTTTGCTCTCCGGGTTTTCAAATGTTCGGCGGTCATTTTCAAACGGGCAAGTTCAGCCTGCATTTCTAAAATTTTACGTTCTTCAGATCGTTTGGCCATCTTTATCTCCTGCTTTGTGTGCTGTTTGTTTTGCGGCACCGCTCAAGTAGGCAAGGTCTTCATGCATATTGCGCAAGGTACCGGCTATTTGCGAATTTTTGTGTTTCCATGATAAAACGGCCCATACTGCCAAAATAAGAATCATCAATAAACAGGCTGCCGAAATGCCGAAAAACACCCAAATTTTGGCTTCGTCGCTCAGCACATGGTTCAAACCCAGCAACAGGCTCACAATACTCAAGGCAAACAATGCGCCGATAATGACGATAGCGGCAAAAATCTTCATCACGCAGCCGGCCTGTTCGCTCAAATCGAGATGCAACATCCGCAAACGCAGCAGCAACAGGTCGATGCCTTGGTTGAATAATATTTGAAAATGGTTGATATTTCTTTTTAAATTCATACTGATTCCTTTTGAATTAAGGCCGTCTGAACCACACATCAACCATATATGAATGCTGTTGTATATGAATGCTGTTGTGTGAATGATGTGGTGTGCCATATTTTATCGAATTCTGATTTTGGCCTGATTGGTATTTTCAGGCTTGTTGATTCGGCATACAAACGGGCAATGAAAGGCCGTCTGAAAGTTTTCAGACGGCCTCTGTTCAGCATATTAACGGCGGTTCAACAAAACGCCCACAACCAAACCGGCCAGTGCAGCAAAGCCCATTGCGTAGTAAGGTTTGTCTTGAATCAGCTCGTCAGCCTGCTTAGCGGTGTTTTTCACCTTTCTTGCGGCCTGATCTTCGAAATCGGAAAACTTCGCTTTAGCGGCGCTCAGTTTATCTTGCAATTTCACTTTCAATGCCTTGGCTTCTTCGGTGCCTGCTTCAACACCGTTGTTGTATAGGTCTTCAACATCGCTCAATACCGAACGGATTTCTTTCATCAATTCATCTTTTTGTTGTTCAAAATCGTGTTTCATCTTACTGCTACCTCCTGATAATGGTTGGGAAAAAACTTCTTTACTGCTTTTCCTATATGGCGCTCAGATAAGATTATTCAACTTATATTTAAGTTATAGAATGAATAAAACTGTCAGATAGCGTTAATTTTTTTCAACCGGAAACAATAAAGCCTTTTTGCATGGGTTGCAAAAAGGCTTTGCTGGTATATCGGGCTGTTTATATTTTATATAGAGCACCGCTTTACAAGTAAAACAGTGATACGCCCGAGCCAATTCAATTAATGTTGCAGGTTACTTGATACGCATATCACCTGTTTCAACAAAACGCTGATGCCAAGACAAAGCTTCGCTCAACATGTGCGGCGTATGCAGACCGCCTGCTTTTTCGGCGCGGTCGAAGTAATCACGCAGCATGTCGCGGTAATCGGGGTGGGCACAGTTATCGATAATCAGCTTGGCGCGTTGGCGGGGAGCCTTGCCGCGCAAGTCGGCCATACCTTGCTCGGTAACAATGAACATTACGTCGTGTTCGGTGTGGTCGTGATGCGAAACCATCGGCACAATGCAGGATATGGCACCGTCTTTGGCTACCGACGGGCTTACGAAGAACGAGAAGAAAGCATTGCGGGTAAAATCGCCCGAACCGCCGATACCGTTCATCATTTTCGTACCCATCACATGAGTGGAGTTTACGTTACCGTAAATATCGGCTTCGATCATGGCGTTCATACCGATAACGCCCAAACGGCGGATAAGCTCGGGGTTGTTGGTGATTTCCATCGGGCGCAAGACGATTTTATCGCGCAGAAACTCGATATTGTCGTTAAAGCGTTGCAAAGCATCGGGGCTGAAAGACAATGCGGTTGCCGAGGCCGATTTCATTTTACCGGCAATAATCAGATCCAACATACCGTCTTGCAATACTTCGGTGTAGCCGGTCAGATCGTCGAACGGAGCATCAAGCAAACCGGCCAACACGGCATTGGCCACATTGCCTACGCCTGATTGCAGGGGCAGCAGGTTTTTCGGCAAACGTCCCGCTTTTACTTCGTGAGAGAAGAAATCAATGATTTGGGAAGCGATACGCTTGGAATTTTCATCGGGATCGGCAAATTTGCTGTTGCGGTCGAACGCATCGGTTAACACGATGGCAACGATCTTATCCAAATCGCATTCCAAATAATGCGTACCGATACGGTCGTCGGGTTTAACCAGCGGAATCGGTTGGCGGTTGGGCGGTGTTCCTACGTCGAAATACACATCGTGCATGGTTTCCAGCAATGCATTCTGTTTGGCGTTAACTTCGATGATAACCTGCTTGGCCGCCTTGAGCACTTCGTTACAATGGCCGATACCCATTGCCGGAATGATTTTACCGTCGGCGGTAATACCGGTGGCTTCAATAATGGCAATCTGCATTTCGCCGTAAAAACCGTTACGGATTTGCTGCTCAACATGCGAAAGGTGCATATCTTGATAGAAAATGTTACCTGCGTTAATGCTGTTGCGGATGCCGGGATCGGATTGGAAGGGATTACGGAAACTCACGCAGTTCGCGGCAGCCAACACACCGTCGCATTCCGGCGCGGTCGAGGCACCGGTAATCATACCGATGGCAAACTCTTCTCCGCGGGCGTGTGCGGCTTTGGCACGTTCGGCGATTGCGGTAGGCAGGGCTTTGGGATAGCCTGCGCCGGTAAAACCGCTGATGCCTAAAGTCATACCGTTTTTAACAAATTCGGCCGCTTGGTCGGCCGACATAATCTTGGCACGGAGGCCTTCGTGCTGTACGCGTTCTGCGTGATTTGCGCTCATTTCTGTCTCCTCTCGGGTAACGGAAGCCGCGAGATCACGGCTTCCGGCAGTTTGATATATCAACAAACGGCCGCTGTGTAATACGGCGTAACCGGTTCAAATGGCAATATATAGTAAAGGTTTTATTGTGTAAAGGCAGGCTGTTGCAACAAGTAGGCGGCATTTGATAAAGCTGTTGAAATCAAATAAAAAGGGGCTGACGTAGATTAGCAGTCATGATAGGCTGAGACCTTTGCAAAAATGAAGATAACCCACTGTAAATTAAAAAAGACGACACAAAGAAAGCTGCCCGAACTATTTTGTATTGGAAGTAACCGCACGTTCCGCTGCCGATATCTTGGGTATCCAACCTAACACCGCCATACTGTTTTACCGCAAGATCCGCCTCGTCATCAGCCATCATCTGGCTTTGGAAGCAGATCAGGTTTTTGAGGAAAGCATAGAATTCGATGAGAGCTATTTCGGCGGTAAGCGTAAAGGAAAGCGTGGTCGCGGTACCGCAGGGAAAGTAGCGGTTTTCGGTATTCTCAAACGCGGCGGCAAGGTATATACCGTGGTGGTGGAAAACGCTAAGCGGGAAAGCTTATTGCATGTTATTAAAAAAAATTATGCCGGACAGTATGGTTTATACAGATTGCCTGAGCAGTTATGATGTTTTGGAAGTAAGTGGTTTTACCCATCACCGCATCAACCACAGCAAACTGTTTGCCGACCGTCAAAACCACATCAACGGTATTGAAAATTTTTGGAATCAGGCAAAACGGGTACTGCGCAAATACAACGGTATCGACCGTAAATCGTTCCCGTTGTTCTTGAAAGAATGTGAATTTCGTTTTAACTTCGGCGCACCAAAGCAGCAGTTAAAAACTCTGAGGCTTTGGTGTAGTATTTAGGGCTAATCTACTTCAACCCCTAATTTTTTAACGTGCTTATTGATAAGATAAAACTTCCACTTCGTCACCCGCTTTCACCACGCCTGTGTTCACAGCAATCAAGTGCACGCCGAATATGGCTTTTCGTGCAACGGCCAAGGTGCTGAGCGGCTCTTGAAACGGGTCTTTCTTAGCTGTTTTTAAATCTACCGTTGTCATAACACAGCGGGTACACGGCTTCAGGTATTCAAATTCCACTTCTCCGATGCGGATGCGCCGCCACTTTTCTTCTTCGTAGGCTTCGGAGCCTGCCACCACGAAGTTGGCACGGAAACGCTCCATTTCCACAGGCGCATCAAGCATTGCATTAAGGTTGTCGAGCGAAGCGGTATTGGTCAGCATAAACGGAGCGCTGTCGGCAAAAGAAAGCGGCGTTTGTGCAGCAGCCAACACCCGCTTGCTCTGCTTGCCCAGCCAATACAGGCGGGCATCGGTGCCGAGTTTTTCAGAAAGCCATGCGTCTGTTTCTGCGCTGCCGTAATAGGCTGGAAAATGATCTTTCCACACCGTTACATCGGCAGGAACAGCCGTTTCACCGGTGGAAACGGTACGCTTGCTGCCGTCTGGGGCTGTTAAAGTCAGCACATCGCCGGCTACATCGGTTTTCCACAACAGCATCTGCGGAAATTTGCGCGCGGTGATAAAACCGCCTTGCGGTGTGGCCACCAGCCATTCGCGGTCGTGCGGAAGACCGACGGCGGCAACCGCGCTTTGCTCCAGCCTGTTTCCGCCCATTGATTTCACAGGGTAACGGGTAATTGAAGTCAGCTTCATTTCAGACGGCCTCTTCCGAGTTTACGCACCGAACCATACCGCACACACAACACCCGCCGCCACTGCCAATGCTGCCAGCAATTTGCCTGCTCCGGCAAACTTGATTACCGGCAGCTTGCCTTCAAGATATTTGTAGCCGGTGATCATAGGGGTAATCAGGTTGTGTTTTTTAACGAATTTATAAATGAAAATGGTGGCCACATGCACGGCGATCAGTGCCAACAGGTAATTGAAAAATTGAACGTGCAGGGTATGGATCAGGCTACCGGTATCTTCGCTCACCCATCCGTTTAAGAAGCCGTTATTAACAAAAGCATTGTTGTCCGGCGCAAACAAGCCGGTGATAATTTGAAACGATACCGCTCCCAACAGCGCTAACACCATCAGCGCACCCAGCGGATTATGGCCGGGCTGTTCGTTTTCGGTGATTTCGCCTTTGAGATAGCGTTTAATCTGTGCCGGGCCGCGTACAAAACTGCCGAAACGGGCGGTGTCGCTGCCCCAAATACCCCAACACAGGCGGAACACAATCATCCCCAATATCAATAAGCCTACACGCAAATGCCATACCATCAGGTTGCCGCCGGTTTCGGCGCTGTACCACATAAATGCAATCGCGATGACCAAAGTCCAATGAAAAAGCCGCGTGGGAACATCCCAAACTTTCAATTTCTGCTTCATAAAATTCTTTCGTTCTTATATGATGGTTTGTGCCGTTTCAGACGGCCTCGATGCCGTCTGAACACCTGCTATTGTAATAGATTTACACAAAGGCATCATGATGTTCGTAAACCATTATACCAGCGGCTGCCTGCCTGCCCAGATTGAAGCCGCCGCGCAGTTTCCACAAGTGTTCGCCCCGCGCGACCCGCAAAGCCACAAAGGTACCCACGGCACCTTGGCCGTTATCGGCGGTGCATCGGGCATGAGCGGAGCGGTTATTCTTGCCGCCACCGCCGCCATTTACAGCGGCTGCGGTAAAGTTTGGGCAGGATTCAACCAAGCCGCCCTGCCCTTGCCGGTTATTCCCGAACGCCCCGAAATCATGCTTTCCACCGGCAATGCACTCCAAAAACGCAGCGACATTCATGCTTGGGTTATGGGATGCGGCATGGACGTCTGCTCCGAAGCCCTTGCCTTACTGCATACGCGGCTTACCGCCCCCGACCGCTCAACCCCGCTGCTGCTCGATGCCGACGCCGTTACCCTGCTTTCCCGCCACGCCGATCTAACCGCTTTGGCGCGCGACTACCCCACACTCGTACTGACGCCCCACCCCGCCGAAGCCGCCCGTCTGCTGAATACCGCCACCGCCGATATACAGTCAAACCGCCAAGCAGCAGTAACCGAGATCAGCCGTATATTTAATGCCTACACCGTGCTCAAAGGCCGTCATAGTTTAGTATGCAGCCCGAACGGCAGCCTCTATACCAACCTCAGCGGCAATGCGGGCTTGGCTACGGCAGGCAGCGGCGACGTGCTCAGCGGCATCATCGGCAGCCTGCTGGCTCAAGGCATAGACACCGAACAGGCCGTGCGCGGCGGTGTGTGGCTGCACGGAGCCGCTGCCGATGTATTGAAAGATTCCGAAATCGGCGAAACCGGCATGTTGGCCGGCGAAATCGCCCCCGCTGCCCGTTGGCTGCGCAATCAGATTATTGCTGCTCAAAAATAATCCCGACACTTCAAACTTTGGCAATGCCTGTTTTCAACAATCTGCCTTTTCAGACGGCCTCGACATGCCCTAAACGCAATAGGCCGTCTGAAAGTATTTCCCAACGATATCCATTCATCTTTTCATATTCAACCCGCCGCAGCGGCCTAAACTTCAAACATCCTGAGACCTTTGCAAACCCCCATCTGCGGCGCATTTCTGCGTTGTGCGCTGCTCGCTCGTTTGCCTATCTATATGATATGTCTGCACTCGCTGTGCTGCTACGCCTTGAACTGCATCCACATCTGGGGGTTTTGCATAGGTCTCATCCTTATTAATTACGCTGACCATTTTTAACCCCAAGCATCATATTTTATACACTTTGCAAGGGTAATATACATACAGCCTGACCCGTGTTGCCCGTTTGCCGCAACACACCCATCAGTTCATCCCGCACAATCTTTATAAGGATTTAATAATATGAAAACGAAAGCCGCTTTACTCCTTTTACCCTTGCTGGCCGGAGGCTGCATCTACATCGAACCGCCCATCGGCTTTCCCGATCTCAACAACGATACACGTGCCGACAAGCCCGCACCGGAACGTAAAACCTATCCCCGTTATCCGTATCCTTCCGAAGATTCCAGAGAAGCCCGCACACACCTTATCCGCAGCGCAGACGGCAAATGCGTCGATCACAGCCGTTCCGACTACAAAGGCATGATTACCTACCCGTGCCACGGCGAGCCTAACCAACAATTTACCCTTTCCCGCAACCGCATCATGGTAGAAGGCCAGTGCCTCGATGTTGCCGGCGGCAGAACGGAAGACGGCACGCCCGTAATCGCCTACGCCTGCCACGGCGGTAAAAACCAGCAGTGGTATCGCGACGGACGCACCATCCGCAGCGCGCTCAACGGAAAATGTTTGGATGCGGGCAAACACGGCAATCAAATCCGCATGTACCGCTGCGACGGCAGTATCGGCCAACGCTTCAACTTTTCCCGCTATTAATCCGCCCTTTCCATAAAACCCATGCCTGCCGGATACCCTATTACGGCAGGCATGGTTTTATGGCCAATAAACTTTATTTCCTCTATGGCGTTGCTGCACCGTAGTAAAAGTTAATAAGTTGACTGACTGTATTGAAGCCTCTGGAAAAACTGTTTCCGATGTTTTGTATTTATCTGTCGATGCCAATCACCCGGATTAAAAATTTTTGCCTTATAGCAGTTTTCCAGCCGTCAAAATTTAACTAAAATCTATTTTTTATAGCTGATTGATGAAAATAACCGCCATGGGTTTCAAACTGACACCGATTGATGTTGTAGATGACATCAGCCGCGAAGACTTCCGCCGTCATTACCTTAAACCGCGCCGCCCCCTCGTGATTAAAAACATGAGCAAACAATGGCCGGCATACGAAAAATGGTCGTTGGATTACATGAAAGAAGTGATCGGTGACATTACCGTACCGCTTTACGACAGCAGCAAAGCCGACCCGGCCGCACCGATTAATGCCGCCAGCACAGAAATGAAGTTTGGCGACTATATCGACTTGATCAAACGCGAACCTACCGATTTGCGTATTTTCTTGTTCGACCCTATCAAGCACGCACCTTCCCTGCTCAACGATTATGTATTTCCCAAAGATCTGATGGGCGGCTTTTTAGATAAATACCCAACCATGTTTTTCGGCGGAATCGGCTCCGAAACCTTTCTGCATTACGACATAGATATGGCGCACATCTTCCACACCCATTTCGGCCGCAAACACATTATTCTTTTTGATTACAAATGGAAAGAAAGGCTTTACCGCATTCCCTACGCAACTTACGCCTTGGAAGATTACAGCGTAGAAAACCCCGATACCGACCGCTTTCCCGCATTGGAAGGCGTCGAAGGCATCGAATGCCATCTTGAGCACGGCGATACTCTGTTTATGCCGACCGGCTGGTGGCATTGGATGAAATATCTCGACGGTTCATTCTCTCTTTCCCTGCGCGCATGGGACGAAAGTTTGGCAGTCAAGGCACACAGCATCTGGAACCTGACGGTACAACGCAAATTCGACAACATGATGAAAGCACGTTACCGCCAACGCTATATGCACTGGAAAGAAAAATTGGCCGTTCAACGGGCCAATAAAGCACTGGCACGGGGAATGCCGCGATAAACCGGCGGCAATAGATATGCCTACATAAGCAAATAAAACCAGACCCTTGCCCCCAAATGTGATCGCGGCACAAGCGCATAATCAATCAACTTATTTTTAATGCAAGGCCGCAGGCGAAGGTTTCTCAAAGGCATCGAAATATCGGTTTTCAAAATAAACATAAGGCGGGTGTTCAAACCCGCCTTATGTTTAATACAGCATTCAACAATCTAACTGCCTAAAGCCCGTTACGCTCCGAAAGAGTCCATAACCAAATAAACCGTATAAGCAATATAAACCAACAACAAACCCAAACCAACCATACGGTTCAGACGGCCTTTCAACAACCACGACAATCCGAATACAGCTACGGTTAAGGCAGACATGATGGCTACATCGCGGTTCAGCACTTCAGGCCCCGGCTGCATGGGTGCAACCACGGCGGCCAAACCGACAACGGCCAATGTATTGAACAAATTAGAACCGATCACATTACCCATAGCGATATCGTGCTGACCTTTGCGTGCGGCAATCACGGAAGAAGCCAACTCAGGCAAGGAAGTGCCTACCGCCACCACGGTCAAACCGATTACCAAATCGGATACACCGAAATTCTGGGCAATCGTTACGGCACCCCACACCAGCAAGCGCGAACTCAGCACCAGCACAATCAAGCCCAAAACCAGCACGATCAAAGCCTTACGCAACGACATGCGGCTCTCTTCGTTTTCAAACTCGGTGGCAATATCTTCCACAATGTTGTCACCACCTTTCAAGGCTTTCATTACGGTAGGCAAAAACGACGCCATCAATGCCGCTATCAATATCACACCGTCCCAACGCGACAAGTCGCCGTCCAGCAGCAAAACAACCGTCAGCGCCGTTACAGCCAACAACACCGGAAACTCGCGCGCAATGATGCCCCGTTGCACGAAAATCGGGCTGATTAAAGCGGTTACACCGAGAATCAAAGCAATATTGGTGATATTGGAGCCATAGGCATTACCCAAAGCAATACCGGAGTTCCCCTGCATAGAAGACAATAGGGAAACCACTATTTCCGGCGCAGACGTACCGAAGCCCACAATCACCATACCGATAAACAGTGGCGACATGCCGAAATGACGTGCGGTTTCCGCCGCACCTTCGATGAAGCGGTCGGCACTCATCGTTAACAATATCAAACCGAAAATCAAACCCAAACAGGCCAATAACATTATTTTGTCCTAAATATAAAAAAGCGCGTATTTTACCTGAAGTGACGGCGGTGTTTGCTTAAATTCGGCATCACTCTGAAGAAGGCCGTCTGAAAATAAAGGTTTCAGCATCCATTCGGCCTAGCCTTGCTATTTGCTGTGCTGTTTCTTCACGCTTACTTTGTTTTTCTTTTTAAAACGGCTTTTTTCTTCTTTACGCCCTTCCCGCTTCTCGATGCGGTTGCTCAAAGCCACCCGACGCAAAGGTTTTTTCTTGGGCTTGTCTTCCGCTTCCTGATACGGATTTTCGGAAACATTGTATTGGATACGCAACGGCGTACCCTGAAGATTAAATGCCTTGCGGAAAGTTTGGGTCAGATAACGGGTGTAGCTGTCTGAAATAGCATGCAGGGCATTGCCGTGTACCACAATCACGGGCGGATTCATGCCGCCTTGGTGGGCGTAACGCATTTTCGGACGTACCAAACCTGCACGCGGCGGTGCTTGACGCTCAACCGCCGATTGAAGCACACGGGTAATTTTGGGCGTAGGCATTTTAATCATCGCCGCATTATAGGCGGCCTGAATGCTGTCGAACAAACCGTCGATGCCGCGCTCTTTCAACGCGGAAATATAATGGAATTTGGCAAAATCCAAAAAATACAGTTTGCGGGCGATATCGCGTTTAACCTGTTCGCGACGTTCTTCGCTGATGCCGTCCCATTTGTTGACAGCCACAACCAAGGCTCTGCCTGCCTCTAAAGCAAAACCGGCAATGGTTGCATCTTGATCGGCGATATCTTGTTGGGCATCCAGCACCAACACCGCTACATTGGCGGCTTCTACCGCCTGCATGGCTTTAATAACCGAAAATTTCTCAACGGCCTCTTCAACCTTGCCGCGACGGCGCACACCTGCCGTGTCGATAATGGTAAAAGGTTTGCCGTTACGTTCGAAATCAATGTGGATACTGTCGCGGGTTGTGCCGGCCATATCAAACGCAATCACACGTTCTTCACCTAAAATGGCGTTAACCAAAGTGGATTTCCCCACATTGGGGCGGCCGATTACTGCGAACACGGGGTGCTTGGGTTGTTCTTCATCTTCCTCTGCATCAGGAAAATATCCAAGAATTTCTTCCATCAAATCATACACACCGTCGCCATGCGAACCGGAAATCACATACGGCTCACCCAAAGCCAACTCGTAAAATTCGGCAGCCAATACCGCACGGTTGCTGCCTTCGCCCTTATTAACGGCTAAATAAACGGGGCGTGGGCTTTGACGCAAACGGTCTGCAATAATCTTGTCCTGCGGCGTCAAACCGGTGCGTCCGTCAACCAAAAACACAACGGCATCCGCTTCATCAATGGCTTGCAAAGTGTGCTTGGCCATTTCATGCAGAATGCCGCTGTCGACCACCGGCTCAAAACCACCGGTATCGATCACCAAATAAGGCTTACCGCCAACCTTGCCGTGACCGTAGTGGCGGTCGCGGGTCAAACCGGGCAAATCGGCTACCAAAGCATCTTTGGTGCGGGTAAGGCGGTTAAATAAAGTGGATTTGCCTACATTCGGGCGGCCGACAAGGGCAATTGTGGGTTTCATAGTGATGCTTTCTTCAGCCGTTGTTTTCAGACGGCCTTAAATATCTTATTTGACTGAATATCTTAAAATGCGTATTGAAACATATGAGGGTTCATATTTTTGAAACAGACAAGGGCTTGCCAAGCAATATACTTGACAAGCCTCATCTTTCAGACGGCCTTATCTCAACTGATCGGCTTTAAATTGCACGGCATCTCTGTTAGGTGAATCTTTTGCCAGCTTTGCCAAAGTTTGATCGTACATCTGTACCGCTTCTTTGTTTTTACCCTGAGCGGCATATACATCGCCTTTGGTTTCGGTTATCAGGGGTTCGAAAGCAGAATCCACAGAAGTGTTCAAGGTAGCCAGGGCTTCGTCATATTTACCCTGCTGCAACTGCACAACGGCCAAACGCTGAACGGCCAATGCCTGTACAGGAGCGGATGTTTGGTGTTTCAACACCCAATTCAGATGGCCTGCCGCAACATCGTAATTGCCTTTGTCGAATTCCAAAGACGCTGCCATCAGAGTGGCTTGAGCTGCCGCCAAACTATCGCTGTAATTTTGCTGTAAATTCTGCAAATCGGCTTGTGTTTCTTTGATGTCGGCCCCCGCTTCGGTTTTCTCGGCAATTTTTACCAAAATACCCGCCGCTTCTTGACGCTTATCCAACTTGTGTCCTTGATACATGATATAACCAAGGTAAGCCAACGCAGCAATCACTAAGCCGCCAAAAAGCCAACGCCCCCAACTTCTCCAAAAATATTTGAAATTTTCAAGTTCTTCTTGTTCCTGGATGTGTCCTGCCATTTAACTGTTCTTCCATCGTTGTAAAGTGGTTGCCAACAAAGCAGCATCAATCGTTATTTGCTCGTGCTTGCCCTGCATGTCTTTAAGGGTAACGGTGCCGTCTGAAAGTTCGTTTTGAGCCACAATAAGTGCAAAACGGGCACCGCTGCCGTCTGCTTTCTTCATTTGCGCTTTCAAGCTTTGGCTGCCTGAATGTTGCAATACGTCAAATCCTTCCGCTCTCAGCAATTGGGCATATTTCATAACCTGCAAATCGGCACCTTCGCCTTGATGCATAGCGTAAACATCGGCTGCGGTTTGACAGCTCAATGACCCATACTCATGCACCAACAGCAGCAAACGCTCAATCCCCATACCGAAACCGATGGAAGGTGCGGGCTTGCCGCCCAACTCTTCGATCAATCCGTCATAGCGTCCGCCGCCGCATACGGTTGCTTGGGCGCCGAGTTTGTCGGTAGTCCATTCAAAAACCGTTTGATTGTAATAATCCAAGCCTCTAACCAAGCGCGGATTTTCAATATATGCGATACCCAAGCCGTCCAACATCGCTTTCAACCGTTCATAATGAACGCGCGACTCTTCGCCCAAATATTCCGTCAAACGAGGGGCGGCATTGCAAATATCCTGCAAATCTGGGTTTTTACTGTCTAAAACACGCAGGGGATTGGTGTGCATACGGCGCTTGCTATCTTCATCAAGCTTTTCTTCATGACTGCTTAAATAAGCAACCAAAGCATCACGGTGTGCGGCACGTTCTTCACGGTTTCCCAAACAGTTAAGCTCAAGGTTTACATATTCGCTTATGCCCAATTCTTGCCACAATGCTGCCGACATTGCGATAATTTCAGCATCCACGTCAGGGCCTGCAAACCCCAAGGCCTCGATACCGACTTGGTGAAACTGCCGGTAGCGCCCTTTTTGCGGCCGTTCCCTACGGAACATAGGCCCCATATACCACAGCTTCTGCGGGCCGTTGTAAAGCAAATTATGCTCGACAACCGCACGCAGGCAAGATGCCGTACCTTCAGGGCGCAAAGTAAGGCTCAGCTTATCGTTGGAGTCTGAAAAAGTGTACATTTCTTTGCCGACCACATCGGTTTCTTCCCCGATTGAACGCACAAACAAACTGGTTTGTTCCACAATCGGAGTACGGATGTGCTGATAGCCGAAACGTCTTGCCCACCGTGCCACGGTTTCTTCAAATGCCTGCCATAAAGGAGCGGTCAGTTGGAAATCTTTCTGCTCTACCGGCAATAAATCATTCATGCCTTTAACGGCTTGGATTTTTTGTCCCATATATCGATAGTCTGTTATTGTTATCTGTATTGTTTATTTTGAAACCTTGGCGAAACTCCCGTTTGCGGTGCTCTGCCTTGTGCACTGCTATGCTTTGAACTGCATCCGCATCCGAAGTTTTTGAAAGGTTTTATTTTGTATTTAGTTATTTTTCAGACGGCCCCAAACCTCAGGCCGTCTGAAATTATTTAAATGACTCCGCCGTTGGTAAACTGGCGCAGCATACTGAAAGTCAAATTAACGAACTGCTTGTATTTGTCGGACTCGGCAATGCTTTCTTTATCCAAATCAATCGAAACCAATACACCGTTTTTATTACCGTACAGCATAATATTTTCAACTTCCCATTGCGGTTGCCTAGCAGCCAAACCGGTCGGCACGATAAAAGCCTGAACCATTTCCCCCGAAGGAAGATTCTGTAAAATCACACTTTTTTTAACATTATCCAACAACTCGGCACTTACAAACTGAAAAGGATTAACAGCCATATCGCTTACACCCTGATAGGTGTAAATAAACACTTGGTGCTCCACTTGAGGGTTATTAATCAGATACAGTCTTAGAAGTAGTTCGCGCAAGTCTGCCATGATCATTTGCCTTACTATTAAAATTTGGGTAACCGCTCTATGCCGATCTCAAACAAGAACATAACGGAAACCGATTATACGGAACGGATAGGAATAATCCGGCTTTCATTTCGCTTTTTTCCGCCCTCTCCGTAATTGGTTTCCACATAATCCTGCACAATAGCTAGAAACTCTGCCGCCATGTTATCGCCTTTGAGCGTTACTTTGCGCTCGCCGTCAACATATACGGGAGCAACAGGTGTTTCGCCCGTTCCCGGCAAACTGATGCCGATATCAGCCAATTTGCTTTCTCCCGGGCCGTTAACCACACATCCCATTACCGCCACATTTAATGACTCCACTCCGGGATATTGTGTCCGCCATACTGCCATCTGATCACGCAAATAATGCTGGATATCCCTGGCCAGCTCTTGAAATACGGTACTGGTTGTGCGTCCGCAGCCCGGACAAGCCGTTACCATAGGCGTGAAGGAGCGCAAACCCATAGTTTGAAGAATCTCTTGCGCAACCACAACTTCTTGAGTACGCGGGCTGCCCGGTTCGGGGGTCAAAGAAATGCGAATCGTATCGCCGATACCCTCCTGCAACAATACGGACAACGCAGCCGTAGATGCCACAATGCCTTTGCTTCCCATACCGGCTTCAGTCAAACCCAAATGCAG
The DNA here is from genome assembly GCF_001308005.1 of Neisseria sp. 74A18. Classification (NCBI taxonomy): domain Bacteria; kingdom Pseudomonadati; phylum Pseudomonadota; class Betaproteobacteria; order Neisseriales; family Neisseriaceae; genus Neisseria; species Neisseria sp. 74A18. Next base: position 143,665 of record NZ_LGZA01000001.1, on the reverse strand, counting down.
AGGATAGCGGCAGCTGTCTCCCAATTTGCGGTAAACCTGAATCAAATCCTGCACTGCACTCACTTTGCACGACAATATGATCTTGTTTTCAGGCAAACCCAAATCCACTGCTTTTTGGGCAGATTCCAATGCCGAAACAATCAGAGCCTCTTTCATCACCGCCTCGGGCGGTTGCGGAGCCGACGATGCCAAGTTCGCATCCATCATACGCTTGGCGAGGCTTTGATCCAGCGATCCCCAATTCACACCGATACGCACCGCTTTGTCGTGTTCGGCAGCCGTGCGGATCATATAGGCAAATTTTTCATCGCCCTTCGCACCTTTACCCACATTACCCGGATTGATACGGTATTTTGATAAAGCTTTGGCGCAATCCGGAAACTCTTGCAACAAACGTTCGCCGTTGAAATGAAAATCGCCTACCAAAGGCGTTTGACAGCCCATATCGTTCAGACGGCTCCTGATTTCTGCAACTTTAGAAGCAGCTTCCGGGCTATTAACCGTAATCCGCACCATTTCAGAACCGGCATCACTTAGTTCCTTCACCTGCAAAGCGGTACCGGCGGCATCGGCGGTGTCCGTATTGGTCATAGACTGCACCACTACCGGCGCATCGGAACCAACGGTTAAGTGATCAATTTTAACTTGATGGGTTTCTCTTCGTTTGATAGGGGAATTGCTCATTACTGTCCCGCGGTAAATGATGAAGTCGTTTTACCGACCATATGCTTACGAACGGCGATTTCCTGACCGCCGTAATTCACAGTTGCACCGGGTGCATAACCGATCCAAACATTATAAGGCGCCCCGCCTTTAAAACGGTGTTCGCTTCCGGCAGGCACAATTTCATTAATCACAAATTGGTCGCTCTTATCTTTGATAACCAATTTAGAGCGATAATAAACTTTAACCAAAAGCTCATCTGCGGCAACAGGCGTTGCACCACTCGCGCCGGCAACAATATCTTGAGAAGCCCCTGATGCAACCGAAACGTTTGTTTGAGCACCGACAGAATCCGAAGCAGCCGTTACAACCGCACCCGAAGCAGTAGAAACCGGGTTGAGAATAGCAGAAGCAACTGCATCACTGCCCATAGAAACCACAGAAACATTATCCGCATTCAAACCGTTAGTTGGAGCACTGCTTAATTCGGGCGGAACAATAGTGTCGTTTTGTTTAGCATATTCTGTTTGTGATTTGCTTTGCCAAACATAAACGCCCCCACCGATTAAAGCCAATAATGCGACACCCAAAATCCATTTTGGAAATGTTTTGGCTACTTCGGTTTGCTGATAGTTTAACGATGAACTGCCGTTTCTTTCCACAGCATAAACATTACTGCGGCTTTGAGGCATAATCCGATCCAGATAGGCGGAAACCTCTTGCTCGTCCAAGCCTAGAAAACGCGCATAAGTACGCAGAAAACCGCGCACAAACACCAACTCGGGCATACCTTCGTAATTTCCGCTTTCCAAGCCTTCAATTTGGCGCGCAGACAACTTCAAGCGCTCGGCAACTTCACCGATAGAAAAACCTTTCTGCTCCCTGGCCTGACGCAATTTCATTCCTAATTCTGCTGCAACACTATTTGCAGAATATTGTTCGGTATTTTGATTATCAGTCATTACAAACGTCCTGTTGTAATTGTTTGCAGTTCTTCGGAATACGGATAATTTGCCCTTAATTGTGCTTCATATTCATAAGCAGCCTGAATATCCCCCAAGTTTTTGTATATTTTCCAGCCCAATAACAAATCATCTGCAGCAAGCATATCCACCTTACTTTGATACTGACGGAAATAATAATCCGCATCGCTGAGATTGCCGGCAAGCATTTTGGTCCGCGCCATCTCTTTCAAGACAGGAAAAAATTGGGGAGCCGCCGCTAAAGCACGTTCGAAATAAGCCTCCGATAGAGAATACTGCCCCATTTTTGCACTGCATATACCCTTGTTTAAATTGGCAATATGTGGAGAAGGATAAGTAGGATCTGCCAAAGCCTTATCAAAATAAGCTATTGACTCGTTGGGGCGGTTTTGAATACTGCACAAAAACCAACCGTAGTTGTTATTGATTTCGGCACTCGCCGGCTTAATAGATAAAGCTTTTTGGAAACTTTCCTCCGCCTTATCCCTAACCTTCAAATATTGATAAATTTGGGCACGTATCAACCAAGCATTTTCATTTTTGGCATCGGCAGCCAATGCTTCGTCAATACTGGCAACTGCTTGACGGTAATCTTGGCCGCGCATATATTCCAACGCCAATTGCGTTTTGATATTGGACACTTGATGGGCTCTCTCGCGCGCACTAGGCTGCTTAACACCGCTTCCGGCGCATGCCCCCAACCCCAACATCAACACACAAACCAAACCGGTATTGAATTTCATATCAGCCCCTTTGTTCCAACATAACCTGTTGCCATTTCTGTTGCCTGCGCGTTTTGTCTTTCACCTGCCCGGCAAGCTGGCCGCAGGCTGCATCAATATCATCGCCGCGGGTTTTCCTAACTGTTACTACGAACCCCGCCTGTTGCAAAATATCTCTGAATACTTGGATATTGGCATTGGTTGAGCGGTTGTAACCCGAATTAGGAAACGAATTGAAAGGAATCAAATTAAACTTACAGGGCACATCACGCACAAGCTGAATCAGCTCTCTTGCGTGTTGAGCCTGATCATTCACACCGTCAAGCATAACGTATTCGAAAGTTACAAAATCCCTTGGCGCTTTTTCCAAATAACGTCGGCATGCCGCCATCAGCTCTTTTAGCGGATATTTTTTATTCAATGGCACAATCTGATCACGAACCGCATCGTTGGAAGCATGCAAGGAAACGGCCAAAGCTACCGGCATAACTTCTTTCAACCTGTCCATTTGAGGAATCATACCCGAAGTAGAAACAGTAACGCGCCGTCGGGATAAACCGTAACCATGATCATCGAGCATGATATTCAATGCAGTTACCACATTATCAAAATTTGCCAAAGGCTCGCCCATGCCCATCATAACCACATTGGAAATAATGCGCTCGTTTTTAGGCGTTACTCCCAGTGCTTTGTTCGCCCACCATAATTGACCGATAATTTCTGCGGCAGTCAAATTACGATTAAACCCTTGGCGCCCGGTTGAACAGAATGTACATTCCAATGCACATCCGATTTGAGACGAAATACATAGTGTTCCGCGCTCCGACTCAGGAATAAAAACGGTTTCTACACCGTTTCCGGTTCCCACATCCAGCAACCATTTACGGGTGCCGTCTGAAGACTCTTGGGCAGTCATCAACTTCGGCACTTCCACAACGGCATTTTCATTTAGCTTTGCACGCAAAGATTTAGCCAAGTCGGTCATCTCATCAAAATCAGAAGCACCTGATTGATGTATCCAACGCATAACTTGTTTGGCTCGAAAGGGTTTTTCACCCATCTGAGCAAAGTATTGGGTTAAACCGTTTAAATCAAAATTCAGCAGGTTGGTTTTCATGTTCATCATTTAAGCTTTTAAATGAAAGCTTTTTATATATATCCAGCTTAATATTTATAAAGCTGCCATTTAAAAACCTTCAGGCCGTCTGAAACATCAGACAGCCCGAAGCACAACAGATATACGTTTAACGGGCGCAGATTTCGCTTTCGCTAAAGAAATATGCAATCTCTTTAGCAGCATTTTCCAGACTATCCGAACCGTGAACCGCATTCGCATCGATAGATTCTGCAAAATCAGCACGAATCGTACCTGCCGCCGCTTCTTTCGGATTGGTCGCTCCCATCAACTCACGGTTTTTAGCTACTGCATTTTCACCTTCCAAAACCTGAATCATTACAGGGCCGCTGGTCATAAAAGAAACCAAATCGGCAAAAAAAGGACGCTCTTTGTGAACAGCATAGAAATCTTGAGCCTCTTTTGTGCTCAGATGTTTCATTTTAGCTGCCAAAACGCGCAAGCCGTTATTTTCGAAGCGACTGTAAATCTGACCGATAACATCTTTAGCTACCGCGTCAGGCTTGATGATAGAAATAGTGCGTTCAATAGCCATGAAAAAGTTCCTTTACATTTATTATTAACTGAAAACAATAAGCTGGGCACGTATTTTATCAAACTCCGCCCCTATTTAGGTTAAACATCAGTATTTTTTTTGTTTTTAACACCTAAAGTCAAATGAGGCTGTGCCAAATATTCTTCCGACTGCATCTCTACCATTCTGCTGACCGTGCGGACAAACTCATGCGCAAAATCGCCCTGTACATAAATTTCTTCTGCCGGCACTTTACTTGTTGCGCAAAATTTAACCCGAAAATCATATAGCACATCTATCAGCCACGTTAAACGGCGTGCTTCGGCTTTTTCACTTTCATTCAGCTTTTCAATACCCGACACAAACACCATTTCATAATTTTCCGCCAAATAGAGATAATCCGCTTGGGAACGCGGACCAAAACACAACGTGCGGAAATCAAACCAGATTGCCTTATCATCATGCGCATTACAGATTAATTCTCGACCGTGTATGATAATCGGTTCGGGAGATTTGGTTTTACCGTGTGCGACTTGCGCAAACAAAGCTGCAAGTTTTTCCTCATTTTCCGGGCTGTCGGGCACATAAAAAACTTCGGCCGGCTTTAAAGTACGCAAACGGTAATCTTCACCTCCATCCACATTCAAAACCGTCAGTTTACTTTCAATCAGCGCAATGGTCGGTAAAAAACTGCTTCGATTTTGCCCTTGAGGATATAACTCCGAAGGTGCATAGTTAGACGTTGCAACCAACACCACCCCATTTTCGAACAGATTTTCTAACAACCTACCCAAAATCATTGCATCTGCAATATCACTTACATGAAATTCATCAAAACACAATACCCGCGTTTCTTTAGCAATCTCGGCCGCAACAGCTTTTAAAGGGTTAGCCTCACTTTTCAGGGTTTTCATGCGCTTATGAACTTCTGCCATAAACGCGTGAAAATGCACACGCCGTTTGCGCCGGTAAGGCAAACAGCCGTAGAACACATCCATAAGGAAGCTTTTCCCCCTGCCGACCCCTCCGTAGAAATACAAACCTTTAGGCAATTGCGGAGAGCGCAAACTGCGCCCCAAAAAACGGTTACGCTTACGCTTGAACATCATCAACTCCGTCCACAAACGGTCGAGATATTCGATTGCCTTAGCCTGCGCCTCGTCGCGGATAAATGCCGGTTGCTCAGAAGCCGCTTGATACCAAGTAAGTGGGCTGTGGTTGCTGAAATCAGGTGCTACAAACCGATTTTCTTTGTTAGTCATCATTGTTATGTAGAGCAAATAAACAGGTTTGCCATTATAAATGATTTCAGACGGCCTCCAAGTGTTTATTATTAAAAGCCTGATTGGGTTTGCTTAAATTAAGAGACAAAAATAAATCAAACACAAAAATTAAATTAGACAGAAAAAGAAAAACGCTGCATTTCTGCAGCGTTTGTTTACATTGCTTATTTGTCTGACATCGCTTGATCGACGCGTTCGCGCAATTCTTTACCCGGTTTGAAGTGGGGTACGAATTTTTCAGGTACTTCCACACGTTCGCCGGTTTTAGGATTGCGTCCGATACGCGCGGGGCGACGGTTAAGATCGAAACTGCCGAAACCACGGATTTCAATGCGTTGGCCTTTTGCCAGTGAGCGGGTCATTGTATCTACCAAAACCTTTACACTGTACTCTACATCTTTGGCCACCAATTGAGTGCCGTTTTTTTCAGCAAAAACTTCTGCCAAACGCACCATTAATTCAGACTTGGTCATGCCTGTATTACTCCTGATCGCCGGACAACTTGGCTTTCAGCAAATCACCCAAGCTGGTGGTGCCTGCGCTTGCAGTTGAAGCAGCATTAACTGAATTCAAAGCATCGCGGCTTTCTTTGGCATCTTTGGCTTTAACAGACAATTTGATGCTGCGGTTTTTGCGATCTACCGTAGAAACAACAGCTTCCACTTCTTCGCCTTCTTTCAATACGTTACGCAGATCTTCCACGCGCTCGCTAGACCATTCGGAAGCAGGCAGATATGCTTCAACATCATCAGACAGGGCGATAACCGCGCCTTTGGCATCTACTGATTTAGCAGTACCTTTTACCAAAGAACCTTTGTCGTTTACGCTGATGAAGTTGCCGAAGGGATCGCCTTCCAATTGCTTGATGCCCAAAGAGATACGCTCTTTTTCAACATCAATCGCCAATACAATGGCTTCCACTTCTTCGCCTTTTTTGTATTTGCGTACGGCTTCTTCGCCTGCTTCAGTCCAAGACAGATCAGACAGGTGAACCAATCCGTCGATGCCGCCGGGCAAGCCGACGAATACGCCGAAGTCGGTAATCGATTTAACCGCACCGGATAATTTGTCGCCTTTGTTGTGGTTGGCGGCAAACTCTTCCCACGGATTGGCTTGACACTGTTTCATGCCCAAGCTGATGCGGCGGCGGTCTTCGTCGATTTCCAGAATCATCACTTCTACTTCGTCGCCCAGCTGAACAACTTTGCTCGGGTGAACGTTTTTGTTGGTCCAATCCATTTCGGAAACGTGTACCAAACCTTCGATGCCTTGTTCGATTTCTACGAATGCACCGTAGTCGGTCAGGTTGGATACTTTACCGAACAGACGGGTGCCTTGCGGATAGCGGCGGGTCAGGCCGTTCCAAGGATCTTCGCCCAGTTGTTTCATACCCAAAGACACGCGTTGTTTGTCTTGGTCGAATTTCAATACTTTAGCTTCAACTTCTTGGCCTACTTCCAACACTTCGCTCGGGTGTTTCACACGGCGCCATGCCAAGTCGGTGATGTGTAACAGGCCGTCGATACCGCCCAAGTCAACGAATGCACCGTAGTCGGTAATGTTTTTAACGATACCTTTAACCACTGAGCCTTCTTGCAAGTTTTCCAGCAGTGCTTTGCGCTCTTCGCCCAAAGTCACTTCCAGAACGGCGCGGCGTGATACCACTACGTTGTTGCGTTTTTTGTCGAGTTTGATCACTTTGAATTCTACTTCTTTGCCTTCAAAGTGTGAGGTGTCTTTTACGGGACGTACGTCAACCAACGAACCGGGCAGGAAGGCGCGGATGCTGTTGATCATAACGGTTAAACCGCCTTTTACTTTGCCGTTGATTACGCCGGACAGGATGTCGCCGTTTTCCATGGCTTCTTCCAAAGCAATCCAATCGGCGGCACGTTTGGCTTTTTCGCGCGACAGTTTGGTTTCGCCGAAACCGTTTTCAACTGATTCGATGGTTACGGTAACGAAATCGCCAACTTTTACTTCAATCTCGCCCTGTGCGTTTTTAAATTCGCTCACGTCGATCAGAGACTCTGATTTCAAACCGGCATTTACGGTAACGAAGTTGTTGTCGATTGCCACTACTTCAGCGGTAATCACTTCACCGGGATTCATCTCTTGAAGGGTAAAGCTTTCTTCCAACAGCTGGGCAAAATTTTCCATAGTCATATATTACTCTTTTCAATACACCGCCAAGGGGTGCGGGGTTGGTTTGCAAAAAGCTTGATGCCCTTGGCACAACAAGCTTATGAATCAAAAAAGTTTTTCAGACGGCCTCTTGTTCAACCGAGGCCGTCTGAAAAAGATTGCGGGATTATACAGTATTAATTAGATTTCTGCATACCAATCAAGCACTTTTTTTACTGCCTGCTCGATGTTTAAATTTGTTGTGTCGAGCAGGTGGGCATCGGGCAGCTGTTGAAGCGGAGCCACCGGCCTTTTGCGGTCGGCTTCATCGCGTGTTTGAATGTCGGCCAATATTCTTTCAAATGCTACGCCGCCGAGCGGCTCGCCTATCTGTTTTGCTCTGCGCTCCGCCCTAACCTCTGCCGACGCGGTTAGGAATATTTTCAAAGCAGCATCGGGAAAAATAACTGACCCCATATCGCGCCCGTCCCCTACCAAGCCTTTTTCGGTAAGGAAATCACGTTGGCGCTGCAATAGTGCCTGCCTGACTTTCGGCAACCCGGCCACGGCAGAAGCACCCATGCCGATAGCTTCTGTGCGGATGGCTTCGGATACGTCTTTACCGTCAAGCAAAATGGTTTTTCCGACAAATTCTACGGGCAGGCCGTGAGCCAATCCGGCTAAGGCTTCTTCATCATCCCAACCGATATTTTGGTGTTTCGCATGTAAGGCGGTGAGCCGGTATAGCGCGCCTGAATCTAAATAATCAAAACCCAATTCAGCCGCCACCCGCGAGGCAACGGTGCCTTTTCCGGATGCGCTGGGGCCGTCGATGGCGATGATTTTTCGGTTTAAATCCATTGTATTGTCTTAAACTTAATGTGAATTTTTTGAAAAAATATGATAACAGACAGTAATGTTCAAATTGGTTTGAATGCTTTTCAGACGGCCTTTTGCATTCAGCCTGCCTGATATGCCGTTTGAAACGCCGGCAAATGCAAACCGAGATATTTCAGGCCTGATTATATCGGCACACCCTGATTCTGCAAGTTATTTTGCTTAAACGGCCAGCCGGATATTTTTGAACCCGGCCGTCTGAAACCTGATGATCTGTAAACACAACCTGCTTTTGCGGCGTTATAATTGCAACCGTTTGACTTCAATAAACTAACGGAACTTAACATGCAACAACTCAAACTGGCCGTCTCGGGCGCGCAGATTTTATTTGTGGCCTTCGGTGCAATGGTACTTGTTCCCCTGCTTACCGGGTTAAACCCTGCTTTAGCACTTTTGGGCGCAGGCATCGGCACGCTGCTTTTCCAAATGGTAACAAAATTCAAAGTGCCGGTTTTTCTCGGCTCTTCTTTTGCATTCATTGCTCCGATTATCTATTCGATAAGCGAATGGGGGCTGCCCTCTACCATGTTCGGCCTGTTTGCCGCAGGCTTTATGTATTTTGTATTTGCGGCACTGATCAAATGGCGCGGATTGTCAACGGTAAACCGCCTGCTCCCTCCGGTTGTTATCGGCCCTGTGATTATGGTAATCGGCCTGTCGGTTGCGGTGGTTGCCAGCCAGATGGCTATGGGGCAGGCAGGTGGCCAACAGGCTGTGGATTACACCCAATCTTTAATACTTTCCGGTTTTACTTTTGCCGTTACCGTGGTGGTGGCCGTGTTCGGCAGCAAAATGATGAAGCTTATCCCCATTCTGATCGGCGTTGCGGCAGGTTATATAGCGGCGTGGATGCTCGGCTTGGTCGATACTGCCCCCATTAGCGATGCCCCTTGGTTTGCCGTACCGCACTTTGAAACGCCGCAAGTCAACTGGCAAGCTGCTTTGTTTATGCTTCCCGTTGCCATCGCTCCGGCAATCGAGCACATCGGCGGTGTAATGGCCATCGGTAAAGTAACCGGAAACAACTATGCCAAAGACCCCGGTTTGGATAAAACGCTCGCCGGCGACGGCTTGGGCGTATGCGTAGCCGGCCTCATCGGCGGCCCGCCCGTAACCACTTACGGTGAAGTAACCGGTGCGGTAATGATCACCAAAAACAGCAATCCCTATATCATGACTTGGGCTGCAATATTTGCCATCTGTATGGCATTTTTCGGCAAATTCAATGCTTTTTTAGCATCGATTCCCTTACCAGTGATGGGCGGCATCATGATTTTGCTGTTCGGCACAATTGCTTCGCTGGGCTTGAAAACCCTGATTGATGCCCAAGTAGATTTAATGCGGCCGAAGAATCTCGTAATCGTAAGCTCCGTATTGACCACCGGCGTAGGCGGCATGGTGATTAAATTCGGCACGGTCAGCTTTGCCGGTGTGGGTTTGTGCGCCATTCTCGCCATTGTGCTCAACTGGTTGATCCCCGATGAAAAACCGGTTGAAATGTTAAACGAAGAAATTTAATACACACGGTTTTGTCTTTATTGCACAGCATTGCACAGCGGAGAAACAAGCTGCTAAAAGCCGAAAAAGCTTTGGCACAATCAGGTTTCTCCGCTGTGCTTTTCTCAGAATCATTTAATTTGATAATACACATCCGACAACCTGAAACCTCTACCTCCATCATCCGCGCTGGCATTTTTGGACTATGAGCTGCCCGCTTGTTTGCCTGTCTATGTGATATATCTGCGCTCTCTGTGTTGTTATCGTAAGTACCCTTAACTTGCTATGTCGTCGCTATACTTTATCTCAAAGAGAGTATTTCATTTAAACTTAACGTGAAGTAAAATCCGTTAAAGCAAATTCATAAAGACACATCATGAGTAATAAACTGACTGCACCGGCCGAACTGCCCGACGAATCTGATCTGCGCGCCGTGTTGGCTTACAACATGCGTCTGTTTCGCGTGAACAAAGGGTGGTCGCAAGAAGAACTCGCCCGCCAATGCGGGCTTGACCGTACTTATGTTTCGGCGGTTGAGCGCAAGCGTTGGAATATCGCTTTGTCCAACATAGAAAAAATGGCAGTAGCTTTAGGCATTCCTGCTTACCAGCTCTTGTTGCCGCCGCAAGCACGCTTGGAAATGATGGAATAAAGCCGGAATAAGCAATCACATTTGATTAAGCCGCCCGTTTCCTATTGATTAGCGTGTTGATTAACATGCTTCAAAATGCAAAATTGCAAAATCGTTAAACCGCTTAACTATATCTGTTTTGAAGGCGCAAAGCTTCGAGATGTTTTTTAACTTCGGCAACATTGGTTTCGGTAAACAGTTTGCCTATATTTTTCCAAATGCTGTGAAAACCGTAAGGGCCTTGCTGCATTTCGTTTTTGGCCTCTTCGATTGTCCACCCCTGGTAAACGATGCGGTACATAGCGGAAATCAAGCCGGTACGGTCGGCACCGTGATAGCAATGTATCAACACCGGGCCGTTTTTTTGATGTTGTTCAATCAGGTAGAGCGTATCGGCAATGTCTTTGGGTTTGATACGCCAAGTGAGCAAGGGGCGGTTGAGCAGCGTGAAGTTACGGCCGGATAGAACGGTTTCATTGTCGTTGCGGTCGAAAAAGCGCAGGTTGATAACGCTTTTTACACCGATTTTTTCTAAATCGGCAGCATCATCGGCGGTAAGTTGTTCGCTGCGGTAGAGATTGGGATCAATGCGGTATAGATTGGCTTCTTGTTTGACCGGTTGAGCCCACACCTTAGCCGTTTCAGACAAAGCATCTTGCTCCAATTGTGAAGCAAAAGCCGGTATTGAAAATACTGCTGAAAGAAATATGGTGGTTAATTTGATATGCACGACGGTTCCTTGTTTTATTTTGATTTTCAGACGGCCTTACTGGTTGTGAATGCAGGCCGTCTGAAACCGGGTGTTGCCCGTATATAGTCAATCAACTTAAACTTTACTATGGCGTTTCTGCGCCTTAGCTCAATGAGAGTGATGGTGTAAACCGCTGAAACGGCAACAGAATCGGTTCCGTACTGCCTGCACTGCCTGCGGCTTGCTGCCTTGTATGAAACATGAAGCGGATTGACTATAACGGTTAAGCGAGCAGTTCGGCCAGCCTGTCAACAATGGCTGCGGCCGCTTGGTTCTTGTCGGTTTCGGGAAAAGCTTTTTCGCCTTGGTTATCGATAATGGTGATTCGGTTCACGGTTTTGCCCATCGCTACCGCCACATCATTTGCCACCAACATGGGAATGCCTTTTTTCAGCCGTTTGGTGCGCGCGTATTCCAATATGTTATTGCTTTCGGCAGCGAAGCCGACGCAGAAAGGCGCATCGGGAAGAGCGGCTACCGAAGCAAGAATATCAGGGTTTTCTTCAAGTTCGATAACGGGCGGGTTGCCGGAGCCGTCTTTTTTCAGCTTGTGGATGCTGCTGTTTTTGACTTTATAATCGGCCACGGCGGCTACGGAAATAAACACGTCCTGCCGTGCGATGTGATTCATTACGGCGCGGTACATCGCTTCTGCGCTGATTGCCTGTTCGGTATGCGCCAACCCTACCGGCAAGGCCGTCTGAATTTGGCCGTAAATCAGGGTAACTTTTGCTCCGGCGGCGCGGCAGGCCCGAGCAAGTGCCATACCCATTTGGCCGCTGGAAATATTGGTGATGCCGCGCACGGGGTCGATGGCTTCAAAAGTTGCTCCGGCCGTGATCAGCACTTTTTTGCCGTGCAGCGGTTTTTCGGCCCATAAATCGGGCAGCAATTCGGCCAGCTCGGCTGCTTCGGGCATACGGCCCACGCCGGTTTCGCCGCAAGCCTGTTCGCCCGACGCAGGTTGGAACACGGTGATGCCGTCTGAAATCAATCGGGCGATATTGCGTTGGTTGGCCGGATTGAACCACATTTCTACATTCATGGCCGGAGCGACGGCTAACGGGCATTTGCGGGCGGCGGCGAGATTGGTAAGCAGGTTGTCGGCTATACCGTTGGCGATTTTGGCGAGCGTGTTTGCGCTGGCGGGCGCAATCAGAAATACGTCTGCTTCGCGGGTAAGATTGATGTGTGCCATGCCGTTGCCGCTGCCGCCATCGTGGGTTTCAGCCAAAACGGGATTGCCGCTCAGGGCTTGGAAACTGAGCGGCGAAACAAATTCGGCCGCGGCGCGGCTCATAGCAACGGTTACGCTGTGCCCTTGTTTTTTTAACAGGCGCACGAGTTCGCAGGATTTATAGGCGGCAATACCGCCGCTGATACCGAGAAGGATATGTTTGCTCATAAACGGTGTAAATGTATGACTGCTAACAAGCAGTTTTATGAAAGTGTTTATATCGATGAGGCCGTCTGAAAAATTATTCAGACGGCCTTAGACCTTTGCAAACGCTTGCTTATCTACATGATATGTCTGCACTTACTGCGCTGCTACGCTTTGAACTGCATCCACATCCGAGGGTTTTACAAAGGTCTCGGCCTTTGAATCTGTCAGGCCGTCTGAATGCCGTTTGCCGCCCGCTTCAGGGCTTGTTCTTGGTGGACGAACAGTTCTTCAATGCCTTTCTTGCCTAAGCCGATTAATTGGCCGAGTTCTTCAATGCTGAACGGCGCACCTTCGGCCGTGCCTTGTATTTCGATGATTTTTCCCGAAGCGGTCATTACCAAATTAATGTCGCTGTCGCAGCCCGAATCTTCGGGATAATCCAAATCCAGTAAAGGAACGCCGCCAACTACGCCTACCGACACGGCCGCCACAGCTTCGCGGATAGGATTGTGTATCAACATGCCGGCATGAACCAGTTTGTTTACCGCCATCTGCAAAGCTACAAACGCACCGGTAATCGAAGCCGTGCGCGTCCCGCCGTCGGCCTGAATCACGTCGCAATCGATCAAAATCTGACGTTCGCCCAACTTATCCAATTCCACTACCGCCCTCAGAGAGCGGCCGATCAAACGTTGGATTTCCTGCGTGCGGCCGCTTTGTTTGCCTGCCGCAGCTTCGCGGCGCATTCGTGAAGCAGTAGATGCAGGCAGCATTCCGTATTCGGCCGTTACCCAACCTTGATCTTTACCACGCAGGAAAGGCGGCAGGTTCTCATCAATCGAAGCCGTGCAGATCACTTTGGTATTGCCGAACTCGATCAGGCACGAACCGTCGGCATGGGGCAGAAAACCGGGCGTGATGGTGATGTTGCGCAGCGAATCGGCGGGGCGCGAAGTGCGGACGTAAGCAGTCATAAAAGTTCCTTTATTCTCAATTGGAGCGGATTATAACATGACGGATTGTGGTATATTTTGCAACGATTCCCCCCAATACCATTTAATTCGGAGTAAGGCATTATGACCATCCACAGTATGACCGGCTTTGCCAATGCGGCAGGCGAGTGCGGCGGCAAACGCATCAATTTGGAAATCCGTGCGGTAAACCACCGCTATCTTGATGTGCAGTTCCGCATGCCTGACGATTTGCGCCATCTCGAAAATACCTTGCGCGAAACCATTGCCGCCAATGCGGCGCGGGGCAAACTGGAATGCCGAATCCAAATTCAGGATATTGCACAAAACGGACAAGGTCTGGCGGTTAACGAAGAACTGGTCGCCCAACTTGCCGCACTAAACAAACAATGGCGTAAAACACACGATGATCTGGGCAAGCTGACAGTGGCCGACATTTTGAAATTTCCCGGTGTGCTGGCCAGCCAAAACGAAGACGAAGAAGCATTTGCCGAAGTATTGAAAAACCTGTTGGCACAAGCATTAACCGATTTTACCGCCGCCCGTGCCCGCGAAGGCGAAAAGCTCGCCCAGCATTTACTGATGCGTTTGTATGAAATGGAAAAAATCATCAACGGTTTAAGCGGCGTATTCCCCGAACTGCTCGAAGCGCACATGGAAAAAGTACGCGGCCGTCTGAAAGAAGCAGTAGAAAATATCGATAACGACCGGCTCCAGCAGGAGTTTGCCCTGTTTATCCAAAAATCAGACGTTGACGAAGAATTCAGCCGCCTGCGCACCCACATCGAAGAAGTCCGCCGTATCGTTACCAGCTCGCAAGGCAGCGTAGGCAAGCGTTTGGACTTCCTGATGCAGGAACTCAACCGCGAAGCCAACACCCTCGGCAGCAAAGCGATTGCCGCCGAATGCACGCAGGCTTCAGTAGAACTGAAAGTTTTGATAGAACAAATGCGCGAACAGGTTCAGAATATCGAATAGCATTTATTCAGACGGCCCGAGATCTCTACAAAAACCGCTAGATATCGATACAGTTTCAGGTAAAGCAGCACAGCGAGCGCAGACATATCACATGATAGGCAAGTAAGCGAGCAGCACAAAAATACCCTTCAGATGCGGGTTTTGTAAGGATCCCGGCCTTTTATTTATTCTTTAACCTTTATTTTATAAAATTTCGTTTGCTCTTTATCTTCAAAAAATCCTACCGACCCCCGTATTAAGTAATAGATTTCAATAGAAATATCCTGTTTTACTTTTGGTATACCGGAGATGACTGTTTCATTATCCCATTTTCCAGTTAATCCGGAATCAGATAAACCAGAATCCGCAGGTAATATAGTAACTTTAAAAAAATCGGGATATGTTCTTTGGCCATTGCTAAAATCTATTCTAACTGAATATGGCTCTCCCAATTCCGCATCGGGTAATATTTGCACGTCTTTTTTTGAATTACAAGCTGCAATTAATGATAATAATGCTAATAAAATCAAATATTTTTTCATGTAAATTTACTTCTTCATATATCCTTAAAGAATAATCGCTCCCAAGCTGGTATCTAAAAGATTTTTAATTTTAAGGGAATATAAAAGAAATATATTATTGGCATTTTAATTATAATTTTTAGATTATCCATCTGTCCGCAAATAAATAATTTCAGATCCACTTTATCTCTAGGTAGAGAATTTAAATCAATCGGCAAATCATTAAAAACGTTTCACAGCAGATGTTCCCATACTCTCTTAGCTACAAAACACCAAGTGCTTTATTCTTGAATCTGTTCTAGCCTGCACTACCTAAGATTTCACTTGAAATTCGAATCCAAAAGCCTTGAGTAAATATGCCTGCCCGACATTCCGCCAAGCAGGCATATTTGCTCAAACTTAGAACTTCGGTTCTTGCTGCAAATAAGGTAACGGGTCGGGGTCTTGGTAAGTCGTATCGATTTTGTAGCCTAATTTAGCTAGTCTTTCTTCTTCCTGCTTACGTTTGGAAAGCTCTATATTCTGATAGCGTTTTAAGTAAGTCGGTAAGTCGGCGTTGATTTTCTTTATTTCTTCGTCAATCTGTTCCAAGCTGGAATCGTCTGGAATAAATTTGTGGTATACAAAATTTCGAGTGTTGTACCGTGTGGTTGTAAATTTAATATCCAGCATATATTGCCCCCATTCGGTGAAATTTAATTTGTTATTGATACGGTCTAAATCTTCTTGATCTTTAACGGTCTGATCAAGAGAAATACTCATTGCAAGACCATTTAGGTGAAAATATGTAAAAATACCTCTTTGGGCAACTACTGTCAGCCATGTTTGAAAATCCGGCAGAATATAAGGGTCTATGGCATGTCCTAAGCCGAAATTTTCTTTATCCTGAAAATACCTGAGTGCATCTTTACCTGACAGCCTTGGCTGGGATAATTCAATAAACGGCTGCCATCCACTGTCTTGAATCTGTTTCATCAGCCTTACCCATAAATCATAGGCTTCGCGATGGCGGATAAGTTCTGCTGCGCTGATGCCGCTGTTTAAATCGATACCGGCAACTCCCTCGCCTTCAGGTTCCGGCCATACCGTTCCCATTGCCCTAAACGTATGTGGAATAACTAAATTATGGCTGCCATGACGGATGGTAACGATACCTAATTTTGAAGGTTTCCAATCCAATTCGAGAAAGCCTGCAATCCCGCCTGCGCTGCGGTTATCTATTACCGCACCTGCTTGTTGAAAAGTTTCCGGCCCTGCTTTGCCCAATTCCAAAGTAACTTCTTGCTGCATGATATTTTCCTTTTCTGCCCGACAGGCTGCCGGAAGTAATAAAACAAGGGTAATGAAGGCGATTAAAACTGCTTGCAAGGGGTTATTGCTTACCTTACGGATGATTGGAATAGACATCGGGTTTTCCTTATTATTTAGTTCTCTAGTCAAACAATTATGTTTCAGACGCCTGCCCGACATTCCGCCAAGCAGGCATATTTGCTCAAACTCAGAACTTCGGTTCTTGCTGCAAATAAGGTAACGGGTCGGGGTCTTGGTAAGTCGTATCGATTTTGTAGCCTGATTTAGCCAGTCTTTCTTCTTCCTGCTTACGTTTGGAAAGCTCTATATTCTGATAGCGTTTTAAGTAAGTCGGTAAGTCGGCGTTGATTTTTTTGATGGCTGCTTGTGTTTCTTCAATATCCAAAGAATCAGGAATGAATTGGTTATGTATGGCGTTACGGGTACTGTAACGTACGGTATCGAAGGTAATACGCATCATATACTGCCCCCATTCCTTAAAGCTTAATGTGTTATTGATACGGTCTAAATCTTCTTGATTGCTGATGGTCGGATCAAAAGAGATACTCATTTCAATACCGTCTAAATAAAATCTTGCAATCATGCCTCTCTGCATCATAACTGCAAACCATATTTGAAATTCCGGAATCAATTGAGGATCAACTATATATCCTAAGCCAAAATGTTCTCTATCCTGTAAGTACTTAAGTGCATCCATACCTGACAGTCTCGGACGTGAAAGGAAAATCATCCTCTGCCAACCACTACTCTGAACCTGCTTTAAAAACTTTATCCACAATTCGTAGGCTTCACGATGGCGGATAAGTTCTGCTGCGCTGATGCCGCTGTTTAAATCGATACTGGCAACTCCCTCGCCTTCAGGTTCCGGCCATACCGTTCCCATTGCCTTAAAAGTATGAGGGATGGTCAGGTTATGATTGCCATGTTTGATAGTAACAATACCCAATTGCGAAGGCCGCCATTTCAAATCTAAAAAACCCGCAATGTTACCTGCTGTTCGGTTGTCTGTTATTGCACCTGCTTGTTGGAAACTTTCCGGCCCCGCTTTGCCCAATTCCAAAGTAACTTCTTGCTGCATGATGTTTTCCTTTTCTGCCCGACAGGCTGCTGAAAATAATAAAACGACAAAAACTAAAACAGCCAAAACTGTCTGTTGATATTTACTGGTTACCTTGAGGATCATTGGAATAGCCATCAGTTTTTCCTTTTTTAGAGCTGTTTATCCAACCCGCTATGATACGCAAATGGCTTTCAACATAGCGATTACCGTTTTTATTTTGCATTAACCGATGATATTTATCGGCCACATCTAAAATCCACTCCATTCGGCTTTCATATTCTTCTGCCTTCATATTTTTAGGTGCGTAAGAATACGGATGCTCTGGCAAACTGTATTTCTGTTTGTCGGAAACGGGTATCGCCCCATGACGCATCAGCGAAGCGGCGGCAGCTCCGTAAGCTTCTACGTCCTGTTCGTAAACACCGTATGCTTCTTCTTCATAGTCACTGTGGAAACGGATAAAGGTTTTCGGTCTGCCCCAAAAACGCTGTGCCGCTGCACCCGATTTCATCCACGGGTGATTCCAGCAGATACTCTGCAAAATGTTTTTCTGTTCTTGCACCGCTATGGCTTTTAAATGATTTATTTGAAAATCTAAAGCATCTCTATGATAAGGTTTTAACCTCTCTATCTCTCGCAGATAAGAAAAAGCTTTGCGAATTTCTTCGGTCAACCTAAACCCCTTTACCCCGGGTAGGGCGGTGGAAGCCCACGGCAAAGCATTAAGTGCCTTTTTTACCGGAGCAGAGTAATTGCTGGCATTGCGGCTGCCTTTACACTGCTCAAACGAGCCGGGGCTAACCGCCCAAGCCCAATGCCACGGTGCCACATCCATAAACAGCCACAAATTGCCTTTGGCAAAAATATGTACCGATTTCGGGGCATCCAAAAAATTGGCGGTTACTTTATTGCCCTGATAACCTGTCCGTGTCAGCCAAGAATCAAACGTAGCCGCTACGGTTTTGGAAGCGAATGCCCCCAGGCCCATCCAATAAAAGCGGCCTTTCAAACGCGGATTGGCTCCCATGTCTTTGTCCGTTTCAAGGTAAATCCGTGCATAAACCGCAGCTATCCTGCGGGCGCGCTGTTCATACCATGCTTCTAAATGGTATTGATTTTTTACCGTTTGATTAGAAAGCAATACATAGCTTTTCTGCTGTAAAAGCGACCAAAATGTAGGGCATCCGCATTGAGAAGCAGCACAACTTTCGGGCGTTTGATTGGTTTCTGCGGTGCTGAAAGTCAGTTGGGTTGTCATAATCAGGCTTCTCCGTATGGAAGGTCGGCGGTAAAGCCAACCCACTTTAATTCAACTTCTAATTCCTGTTTTTGTTCGGTGTGTATGCGTTGGCTCATGCCTTTCGAGGTAGTTTTCCCGGTAATTTCCTGCTCTCCTGACCGTATATTGTATTCAACGAAACGCATAGGGGAAGAATCGGGTAAAAGCAATTGAAACTGCTCATCATACTTTTCAACGGCAGGTATGCCTTGTATATTCACCCCTGCAGAACTCGGCCCCATCACCTGAAACCCCGCACACTTCACCCACACCATCTTCGGGCAGCCCAGTTCGATGTTGCCGTCTTTTATCTTGATATAACCGCCGCCGCTGGTGAGCAGGATTTCGTCTTTGGCGGCTACGGTTACTTTGCCGGCGCTGCTGGTGATGGTGGCATCTTTAAGGGCATTGATCTGCATCTCGTCGTTCTGTGCCTGAATCTTCACCTTGCCCTGATTGGTCTGGAGTTTCGCCCCGTTGCTCTGCGCGAACAGGTTGACGCTTCCGACCGCATGGGCGGTGAAGTTGCGGCCGGCGCTGATGTCGGTGTCGCCGCCGCTGATGTGGTGGATGTGTTGGCCGGCGGTGTGCAGTTGGCTTTGCGGGGTGGCGGTGGCGATGCCGTCGGGGGCGGATTGGATGATGCCGGCGCGTTGCAATTGTTTGAGGCTGTCGTTCAGACGGCCTGCCTGCTCTTCGGCCTCGGTGGCTTCGTTTTGGGCGGTGTGGGCAGCTTTATTGAGGCTTTTGGCTAGGGAGATTGCTTGTTCGAGCTGGGCGATGGCGGCATCCATATCCAATACCTGTCCCGAAGCCTGATTTTGAGCGTCGGTACTGATGAACAAACCCTTGCCCGCCCGCAATGCGCCCCAGCTGTCGGTACGCAGCTCGAAGCCTTCGCCGTTGTCGCCGCGTTTTTGCCTTTGGCTGTCGACGATATGGCCGAGGTTGAGCTGGGTTTTGCCGTATTCGGTCGCCAGTTTGATGTGTTCCTGACCCTGTTTGTCTTCCATCCGCAGTTTGTTGTTGGCCCAGGTGCGGATGACGTTGCGGGTGTTCCAATCGGCGGGAACGTGGTCGGGGTGGGAACTGTCGTGCATCACTCCGCTGATATAGGGTCTGTCGGGATTGCCCTGTACAAACGACAGCATCACTTCGGTGCCTTCGTGGAGCGGGAAGTGTTGGCCGTAGTCGGAGCCGGCATAGGGTTTGGCTAGGCGGATGGGGCGGCTTTCCCCGCCCGGGCTCCATTCGTCGAGGTCGAACGGCAGTTTGACGCGGTAACGGCCCATGTTGTCGATATAGGCGTAGGTGTAGTTGCCGGGGCTGGTGACTCGTGCGGGAAGGCTGCCCTGGATCTTTGGCAGCGGAGTGATGCGTTCGGGGCGGAAGATGCTGTCGGCGGGAATGGCGGTAAAGCGGTGGCTGTACGCTTGGTCGCGGCTGCCGCTGTGGTGCAATGAACAAACCAGCCAGCCGTTGGGTGCTTCGCTGAAACTTGAGGCCGTCTGAAACACTTGGCCGGGACTAAGGGCGGTAATGTTGCCGCTGCCGGAAGCAACGATGCGGCGGCTGTGGTCGAGCTGTTGCAGTAAGGCCGCCTGAAGTTGCGCTTCTGCGGGCGTTTTTTGATGCAAACCCCAATGGCTGTCGCTGCCGAGTAAAACGCTGCTGTCGGTTTCCGTACCCTTCGCCGTTACTGCGGACGATAAGTCGGTGTCCGCATCGCGGTAGTTGTAGTCGCCGACGCGGATGGATTCGAGAATCGGGTTGTGTTTCACCTGTAAGGCAAACACCGCTTCCTCGCCGACGCTCTCCAATCCGCCGTGGGGGCGGTAGGGATAGGGGGAGGTGTGGTTACGAAAATAATGGGCGGCATCGTCACCGAATACCGCCACATCGCCATATTGGGCGTTCTGCTCGAAGGCATACCAAATCCCTTCTTCTTCGCACAGCCGGTTGAGAAAGGCAAAGTCGCTTTCCTGATACTGGGTTACATACTCGCGCACACCGTATTCGCGGGAAGTGTTGAAACGGAAATCGACACCGGCAAAACCGTGATGTTTCAGCAGCGACGAAATAATGTCGGGCACGTTTTGGTTTTGAAACAGACGCGAAGTGCGGTGATGCTTCAATGCGGCGATGCGCGGTTCCAATACCATACGGTAACGGGTCTCGTCGGCCGATACCGACAGCTTCTCGCAGGATGTGATGATGCCGCTCCATTCCTTCAACGCTTGAGGCGCGATCATTCCCTCAATCAATCCCAACGCATCAGAGCTTACCGGCGTTACCGTAAACTTGGCCGCCTGATTGATGTAGGACGACAGCGGTAAGTCGGCATCGGCGGAGGTGAGCTCGATGTCGAGACGGTAGGCTGTGTTGAGTGCTTCGGTAGCGGTGAAGGAAACGACGGAGAGGGAGGGGCTGAAGCGGGAGAAGCTGAGGTGGTAGGATTGGGTTTGGGTCATCGCGGGCGCTCCAAAAGCGGTGTGTCTAAAGGAGGTATTGAAGATATATGCTTTGAAAATATAGCAGAATGAATATTTTTGCCCAATATGGGTATGACAAAAGGCCGTCTGAAACAATAAGCGTTTCAGACGGCATCAATCATCATTTAGCAACTCTTTCAACCGCTTGGAAGAGCACGTTACAATTAAACAAAGCGTACATGATTTCTTATGAAGAAATTATTCTTAAACAAAAAAATTATGTATCTATAAAAAAGAAATATTCATACTGTTTTTATTTTTCAAAAATATGAATAATGGGAAATAAAGACAAGCCACTACCAACCTATTTGTTTCAGACGGCCTTTGAGCCTGAAAAAACTTGATGGGGTTAATACTGCTGCTTTATAAAAATCAAAACGCCGTAAACCGATATTAATGTATTTGCCGGTAACAAACATTTAAACCAACAAAAGGCCGTCTGAAAGTGTTCAGACTGCAAACTGCTCCTATATCTTTGCGTTAATGCTATCTTATTGAAACAAATTGATAAATCTGTATATATATTTCAAACGGAACCCGTTAGATTTCAGGTAGTAACATGAACAGAATCCCTGCTTTATTTCTCGGCCACGGCAGCCCGATGAATGCAATCGAAGCCGATAACCCTTTTAACACAGGCTTTAAACAGGTGGCGGAAAAGTTTCCCAAGCCCCGTGCCATATTGATGATTTCTGCCCATTGGTATAGCGATGGTCTGCAAGTGTCCGGCAGCGCGGCTCCGGCTATGATTTATGATTTTTACGGTTTTCCCGAAGCACTGAACCAAGTGCAGTATCCTTCGCCCGGCAGCCCCGAACTCGCCGCCGAAGTGCAACGATTGCTTGCGCCCGAAACGGTATTTGTCGACATGCAGCGGGGCTTCGACCACGGCGCATGGAGCGTACTCAAGCATCTTTATCCTGAAGCCGATATTCCTGTCGTGCAACTGAGCATGAATCGAAATCAGCCTGCCGAATGGCATTTTGCTCTGGCACAAAAGCTCAAGCCGTTGCGCGAACAAGGTGTATTGATTGTCGGCAGCGGTAATATCGTTCACAACCTGCGCACCATCAGCTTTGCCCATATCCGCCAAGCGGGTGCGGCTTACGAATGGGCGGAAACCTTCCGCCGCGACATCAACCAAGCCATTTTGAATCGGGACAACGAAACCTTGATCCACTACTTGCGCTTGGGCGAGGCTGCCGCTTTATCTGTGCCCACGCCCGAACATTACCTGCCCCTGCTCTACATCATGGCGTTGCGCGATGAAGAAGATGAAGTCAAGCTGTTCAACGACGAGATTGTCGGCGGTTCGTTAAGCATGACTTCGGTGTTGCTGGGATAATTTTTTCACTTATACTTTGAATCAATGGCTTATACTTTTCAGACGGCCTCAGTTATATAGGATGAGCCTTTGCAAAACCCTTAGATGTGGATGCAGTTCAAGGCGTAGCAGCGCAGCGAGTGCAGACATATCAGATAGATAGGCAAACGAGCGAGCAGCGCACAACGCAGAAATGCGCCGCAGATGGGGGGGTGCAAAAGTCTCAGGCCGTCTGAAAATCCCACATGGAGGACATGTTATGAATATCCCCAACATTATCCGTTTTGCCGATTATCTGGTTGACCGCCCCGCCGAATCGGTACGCACGGTGCTGCATCAAGGGCGACAGATGAACATGGTGCTGTGGCAGATTCCGCCCGGCGGCAAACTGCCTGCACACCGCCATCCGCAAGGGCAGGATATTTGGCTGGTGCTGCAAGGCCGCGCCGAATTATTGGATGATGAAAACAGTGGCCGAATAATCGGCGCGGGCGAAAGCATTGTGATCGATTCAGGCTTGATACACGGAGTGCGCAACAACGAGGCAGAAGATTGCGTGCTGGTTTCCGTGGTGTATGCCGAAGCGGGGTTTGAAGCGGTTTGAACAAATGCCTGTCTGATAGGGTTTCAGACAGGCATTTTTGTTAGGAAACTGGCTTAAGTCGGCATCCATCAGAGATGCGCCAACAAATCCAGCGGTGCATCAATGCGCGCATCATGCGGCCATTCTTCGGTTTTGTCTTCGGCGGCGATATAGCCCCAGTTTACCAATACGGTTTTCATGCCGGCATTTTTGCCTGCCTGCATATCGCGCTCGGCATCACCTACATAGATACAATTTTCAGGTTTTACGCCGATTTGTTCGCAGGCATAAAACATGGGCTTGGTGCTGGGTTTGGCTTCGCCGCAGGTATCGCCGCTGACAACCACGGCCGGCGGGATGCTGAAGCCGAGTTTAGGCACGAGGCGGTGGGTGAAGGTGTGCGGCTTGTTGGTGATGATGCCCCATTTGATGCCGCGTTTGTCGAGTTCGGCAATCAATCGGTCGATATCGTCGAACAACACGGTTTCATGGTCGAAGCAGCGTTCGTATTCGGCCAGATATTCCTGCCGCCAGCGGGCGTGTTCGGGATGGTCTTTGCCGATGCCCGCACCCATCAGAATCAGGCCGCTTGCGCCGTGGCTGGCGACGGGGCGGATTTCTGCCATGCTTTTTTCGGGTAAATTATGGCGGCGCAGCAAAGTGTTGAGTGCGCCGCCCAAATCGAGTGCTGTGTCGGCGAGGGTGCCGTCCAAGTCGAACAATACGGCTTCGGTCATGGGTGTCCTTAATGATGATGGGTAACGGTTTTCTATGCTTTGAGGCCGTCTGAAAAGATGTAATCAGGTTTCAGACGGCCTGAATTCTAGCAGATTTAATGTGCATGATGATGGCCGTGCGTTTCATGCTCATGCGGATGAATCGAGCACAATACGCTGTCTTCGTGCGGATGCCGGCTGCTTTCCACCTGCACTGTGGTGTGTTGGATATTTTGATGCGCCAGCGCATGTTCGATGCGGTAAACGATTTGTTCGGCCTCGACCACGCTCAAATCGCCGTCGACAACGATATGGCAGGATAAGGCGTTGATGTTGCTGGTAATCGTCCACACATGCAAATCATGCACCGACTGTACGCCTTCGGTTTGGCGGATGGTTTCAAGCAATAATCCGACATCGACATTATCGGGCGTGCCTTCCATTAAAATGTGCAGGGTTTTGCGGAATACCTGCCAACCGCTGCGGCCGACCAAAGCCGCCACCAAAATGCTGGCGATCGGGTCGGCCCACTTCCAGCCGAACGCCATCATCAGCACGGCGGCGGCTATCGCGCCGAACGAGCCGAACAAATCGCTCAACACATGCAGATAGGCTCCGCGCATGTTGATATTGCCTTCGGTGTCGCTGCCGCGCAGCATGTACCACGCCACGAAAAGATTCACCAGCAGCCCGATCACGCTGATTACCAGCATGCCGACGGTGGCGATTTCGGGCGGATGGCGGAAGCGTTCGACGGCTTCGTAAAAAATCATCGCGGCAATCACTATCAGCGTGATGCCGTTAAACGCGGCCGTTAAAATTTCAAAGCGTTTATAGCCGAACGTTTTGTCGAAAGTGGTGGCTTTTTCACTCAGTTTGAACGCCAGCAGGGCAATGCCGAGCGAGAAAGCGTCGCTGAACATATGTCCTGCGTCCGACAACAACGCCAGCGAGTTGGTGAGCCAGCCGCCGACTGCTTCCACCACCATAAAAGACGTGATAACGGCAAACGACACCGCCAATACTTTTTTATTGGCGGTGTGGCTGTGGGCATGGTGATTGTCGTGCGGCATGGCAGGTATTCCTTGTCCCTTTTGAGCTTATTCAGAATATTTTCAATACAAAAACCGCTTCACAAAAAAACTTTGAACAAACTCTCAGGCCGTCTGAAAAGAATGTCGGCAGAAGAATGTTCAGACGGCCTCAGGTTTCAGTTTTGAAACAGCATCCGCACGCCAACCGGCGGGGCAAATGGTGCGGTGCCGTTTATTGGATTCGCGTTTAGGCGGTTTGTTCGCTCAAAATCGCCTGAATCAGCTCTACCGCACCGTCGTCCGCCAATTTCTTGGCAACAGCACGGCCGAGCGAATCGGCATAGGCCACCGGAGCTTCGGCTTCGGCCCGCAAAACCACCGAGCCGTCGGGATGGCCGACTAAGCCGCGTAAGGTCAAGAGACCGTTTTCTTCGGTGCAATAAGCCGCCAACGGCACTTGGCAACTGCCGTCCAACGCGCGGGCAAGCGCACGTTCGGCGGTTACGCAGGCATTGGTAACGGCATGGTTCAGCGGGTTCAACACTTCCAGCAAATCATAGCGGTTGGCGGCAATCTCGATACCCAATGCGCCCTGCCCTGCGGCAGGCAGGCTGTCGAACGGCGACATAATCAGGCGGATACGCTCGTCCAGCCCCAAACGCTGCAAACCGGCGGCGGCCAAGATAACGGCATCGTAGTCGCCGTTATCCAGCTTGGCCAAACGGGTTTGCACATTGCCGCGCAACGGCTTAATGTTCAAATGCGGATAACGGGCACGCAACTGCGCTTCGCGGCGCAGGCTCGATGTGCCCACCACTGCGCCTTCCGGCAGCTCTTCCAAACGCGTATATCGGTTAGACACGAATGCGTCAAACGGGTTGGCACGCTCGCAAATGGCGGCCAGCGCAAACCCTTCGGGCAGCACCATCGGCACATCTTTAATCGAATGCACCGCCAAATCGGCGCGGCCTTCTTGCAGGGCTTGCTCCAACTCTTTGATAAACAAACCCTTGCCGCCGATTTTCGAGAGCGTTTTATCGAGAATCTGGTCGCCGCGCGTAGTCATGCCCAAAATGCTCACATCGCATTTGGGATAAAGCTGTTTCAGACGGCCTTGAATATGCTCGGCCTGCCACATGGCCAGCGCACTTTCGCGGCTGGCGATTACAAGTTTTTTCGGAGTCATAAAAATATATTCGCGCTACATCATACTAACCGCGCAAGTCTATCATGTTTTTCAGACGGCCTTATGCTATATTTCAGCCTGAACCACATTCCCGCAACGATTTATGAAACGCGCCAAAACATTCCCTTTTATCAAGCTGCAACAACAGCGTTTTACCCTGCATTTCGACAACCAAAGCAGCCTTTCCGGCCTGCCGTCCGAACAAGATTTCTACCGTTGGGCATGGCACGCGCTCAAAAACGAATACCGCCGCGCCGACATCAGCATCATATTGCTCGACGAAGAACCCGCCCGCGCCTACAACCGCGACTACCGCGGCAAAGACTACGCCACCAACGTATTGAGTTTCGCCCTCAACGAAGGCGAAATCATGCCCGACCAACTTTCAGACGGCCTCTACGGCGATTTGATCATCTGCCCGCAAGTGGTACTGAAAGAAGCCGCCGAACAAAGCAAAACGCCCGCACAGCACTTCGCCCACCTCACCATACACGGCACGCTGCACCTGATGGGCTACGACCACATCGAAGACAGCGAAGCCGAAATCATGGAAACACTTGAAACCCGCCTGCTGAATCAGTTAGGATACCCCAACCCTTACCAACAGGATTAATCAGAAATGGACGACAGCCAGTCGAAGCCCTCTTTTTTTGAACGCCTCGTAGCCCGTATTTCGGGCGATGCTCCCGATTCCGCCGAAGACGTGATCAACCTGCTGCGTCAGGCCCACGAGCAGGAAGTGTTCGACAGCGAAACCCTGCTGCGCTTGGAAAAAGTGCTCGATTTCGCCGAACTCGAAGTGCGCGATGCCATGATTACCCGCAGCCAGATGGACGTAATCAAAGCCGACGAAAGCATGGAGCGCATCATCCCCTACATCATCGAAACCGCCCGCTCGCGCTTTCCCGTTATCGGCGAAGACAAAGACAACGTGCTCGGCATCCTCCACGCCAAAGACCTGCTCAAATACGCGCTCAACCCCGAGCAATTCAACCTGCAAGCCATCTTGCGCCCCGCCGTGTTTGTGCCCGAAGGCAAATCGCTCAATTCGCTTTTGAAAGAGTTTCGCGAACAGCGCAACCACATGGCCGTCGTGGTCGATGAATACGGCGGCATTTCCGGGCTGGTAACGTTTGAAGACATCATCGAACAAATCGTCGGCGACATCGAAGACGAGTTCGACGAAGACGAAAGCGGCGACAACATCTTTCCGGTATCCGCCGAACGCTACCGCATCAACGCCATCACCGAAATCGAAGACATCAACAAATATTTCGGCACCGATTACAGCGACGAAGAAGTCGACACCATCGGCGGCTTGGTAATTCAGGAAATCGGCCACCTGCCCGTGCGCGGCGAAAAAGTGGTTATCGGCCCGCTGCAATTCACCGTAGCCCGCGCCGACAACCGCAGGCTGCATACACTGATGGCGATTCGGGTCAAAGAATAGTAAGTAAGTAAACAACCACCCGGCCGGCCTTGCTGATGGCAAGTATAGAGTCAATCAACTTCTTGATTGATGCGCTTCACGAAGGCCGTCTGAAAAATAAAATGCCTGTCTGAACAATTTCAGACAGGCATTTTATTTTTCAGACGGCCTTATTTCTTCAATTCCGCCAGAATCTCATCCACAGTCGCTTTCGCATCGCCGAAGCACATCACGCTGTTTTCATTGAAGAACAGCGGGTTTTGTACGCCGGCATAGCCTGTGTTCATCGAGCGTTTGAATACCACCACCTCTTTGGCTTTCCACACTTCCAATACCGGCATGCCGGCAATCGGGCTGTTCGGATCGGTTTGGGCGGCAGGGTTCACGGTGTCGTTCGCGCCGATCACCAGCACCACGTCGGTTTCGGGGAAATCATCGTTAATCTCATCCATCTCCAACACGATGTCGTAAGGTACTTTAGCTTCGGCCAGCAATACGTTCATGTGCCCGGGCAGACGGCCTGCTACGGGGTGGATACCGAAGCGTACTTCCGCGCCTTGTTTACGCAGTAAGTCGGTGATTTCGGCAACGGGGTATTGCGCTTGGGCAACGGCCATACCGTATCCGGGCGTGATGATCACTGAGTTTGCACCTTTGAGCATTTCGGCCACTTCGGCGGGTTTCACTTCGCGGTATTCGCCGATTTCTTCTCCGCCTGCTGCTGTGGAAGAACCGTCTGTGCCGAAGCCGCCGGCAATCACGGAAATGAACGAGCGGTTCATGGCTTTACACATGATGTAAGACAAAATCGCACCGCTTGAGCCGACCAACGCGCCGGTAACAATCAGCAAGTCGTTGGCAAGCATAAAGCCCGCTGCGGCAGCCGCCCAGCCCGAATACGAGTTGAGCATGGAAACCACCACCGGCATATCAGCACCGCCGATAGAGGCCACCAAGTGCCAGCCGAACGCGAGTGCAATAGCGGTCATCAGAATCAGGGCGAACCAGCTGCCGTCGTCAGCCGATACAAACACCAGCAGCAAGATAAACGACACCAACAAAGCAGCCAGATTCAGCTTATGTTTGTGCGGCAGTTGCAAAGGTGCGCTGCTAAGTTTGCCGTTCAGTTTGCCGAACGCCACAATCGAACCGGTAAAGGTTACGGCACCGATGAAAATGCCGAGAAACACTTCCACCAAATGAATGGTGTGCATATCGGAAGATACCTTGTCCGCTTCGATAAAGCTGTTGAAGCCCACCAACACGGCAGCCAAACCCACGAAGCTGTGCAGCAAGGCAATCAGCTCGGGCATTTCGGTCATTTCCACTTTTTGGGCTTTGTAAATACCGATGGCCGCACCGATGGCCATAGCGATAATAATCCAACCCAAGCCTGCGGTTTGTTCGCTGAACACGGTGGCAAATAAAGCAATTACCATACCGGCAATGCCGTAATAGCAGCCGTTTTTGGCGGTTTCCTGTTTCGACAGGCCGGCCAATGAAAAAATAAATAAGATTGCGGCGACGATATATGCCGCAGTTACAAGTCCTGAAGACATTATAAATTCTCCAAATTTTTGGGGTCCTGATACAGTTCGGATTGTCTGAAAATTGTGCCGTAAGCACGTTCCACCTTGCACACGCGGACAACAAAATCGGCATACCATATTGCTTTGCCGGTTTCTCGAGCGGCTCTGTGTTCTGTATGCCTTTTCCACTCGGCAATAGACGCTTCACTCTCCCAATATGAAACCGTGATACCAAAACCTTCCGAACGCACGCTTTCTGCGCCAAGAAAACCTGCCTGTTGCCGCGCCAATTCAAGCATTCGCACGGCAGTTTGGTCGTAGCCTCTATCGCCGTCGGTGCGCTGTGATGTGAAAACAACAGCGTAATAAGGTGGATTAGGTGTTTGCGCAAACATCATTCCTGAATTCCTTGAATATTTTTCAGACAGGCTTTAAACCTATCCTTTTCTAAACATATTCAACATACGGCGGGTAACGTAGAAACCGCCGAAAATATTGATGCTGGCAATCAGCACGGCAATAAAGGCGAGGAACGACACCACGCCGTTGCCCTGCCCGATTTGCAGCAATGCGCCCACTACGATAATGCCGGAAATGGCATTGGTTACCGACATCAGCGGCGTGTGTAGCGAGTGGCTCACGTTCCACACCACGTAATAGCCGATCACGCAAGCCAGTACGAACACGATAAAGTGGTTTAAGAATTCGGCCGGAGCTACGGCACCCATCCACAATACCAATACCGCACCGATCACCGCCGGAGCCAGTTTTTTCCATGTAGGAACGGGTTTCGGCTCGGGTTTCGCCACAGGTGCGGCCTGCGCTTGCTGTTGCGGCGCGGCGGACACTTGAATCGCGGGCGGCGGGAAAGTGATTTCGCCGTCGCGCGTAACGGTCATGTTGCGGATAATCACATCTTCGAAATCAAGCGTAATTTCGCCGTCTTTATTCGGGCTTAACAGTTTGCTCAGGTTCACAAGGTTGGTGGCGTAAAGCTGTGAGGACTGGCCGGCCAAACGGTTGGCCATATCGGTGTAGCCGATGATTTTCACGCCATTATCGGTAACGAACAGCTCGCCCGGTTTGGTCAATTCGCAGTTGCCGCCGGTAGCCGCCGCCAAATCGACAATCACCGAACCCGGCTTCATGCTTTCCACCATTTCTTTGGTAATCAACTTCGGCGCAGGTTTGCCCGGAATGGCCGCCGTCGTGATGATGATGTCCACTTGTCGGGCTTGCTCGGCAAACAGTTTCATTTCCGCCGCGATAAACTCTTCGCTCATCACTTTGGCGTAACCGTCGCCGCTGCCGCCCGCTTCTTGCGGGAAATCGAGCTTCAGGAATTGGCCGCCCATTGATTCGATTTGTTCGGCCACTTCCAAACGGGTGTCGAACGCTTTAACCACCGCGCCCAACGAGTTTGCCGTACCAATCGCCGCCAAACCGGCCACGCCCGCGCCAATCACCAGCACTTGCGCCGGCGGCACTTTACCCGCAGCGGTAATCTGGCCGGTAAAGAAACGGCCGAACGCATTTGCTGCCTCAATTACGGCACGGTAGCCGCTGATGTTCGCCATAGAAGACAGCGCATCCAATGCCTGCGCGCGCGAAATACGCGGCACCATATCCATCGCCAGCACGTTCACTTTTTTATCGGTAAGCTTTTGCACCAACTCGGGATTTTGTGCCGGCCATAAGAAGCTCACCAGCGTTTGCCCCGCGTTCAGACGGCCTGCTTCGCTTTCAGAAGGTGCGTTGACTTTATAAATCAGCGGGCATGCCCACACTTCCGCCGCATCCGCTACAACCGCACCTGCGGCTTCGTATGCCGCATCATCCAAACTTGCCGCCAAACCTGCGCCGCGCTCCACCACAACTTCGAAACCCAGTTTTTGCAGCTGGGTTACGGTTGCAGGGGTACACGCAACACGGGTTTCACCGGGCAGAGATTCCTTCGGAATACCAATCCTCATCTCATTTTCCTCATAAACACGTTAGTCACATTAAAAATACGATTAAATATAAATTAACAGTCTCTTTATAACGAATTTCAAGCACAAAGACAACCAAAGAATGTTAACAATCTTTCATGGCCGCAATACGCGTTTATCAATAAGGCCGTCTGAAAAAACGCTCTTTCAATACGCATCAAACCTTTGCTGCCAGCAGGATAAAACAGGCTTATGTTAAAATAGACATTCCCACCGCATCTGCGGTTTCCCTATACACTAAGGAACCACCATGAGAATGCTCCATATCATGCTCCGCGTCGGCAACCTCGATAAATCGTTAGCATTTTATCAAGACGTTTTAGGCATGAAACTCTTACGAAAAAAAGACTATCCCGACGGTAAATTTACCTTGGCCTTTGTGGGCTACGGCGAAGAATCCGATACCACCGTGCTTGAGCTTACCCACAACTGGGATACGGAAAGCTACGATTTAGGCAATGCCTACGGCCATATCGCCATCGAAGTGGACGACGCCTATGCCGCATGCGATGCGGTGCGCGCCAAAGGCGGAAAAGTTGTCCGCGAAGCCGGCCCAATGAAACACGGCACAACGGTGATTGCTTTTGTTGAAGATCCCGACGGCTACAAAATCGAGTTTATTCAAAAAGGCAGCGGTCAAGATACTGTGCAATACCGCGCATGATATCTGCCGCCAACGCATTTCACATAAACATAAAAAACCGCTTCCGAAAATCGTGAGCGGTTTTTTTATGTTCATAGTCAATCCACTTAATTTTAATACAGGGCAGCAAGCCGAAGCCGGCACAGGGAGTACCAAACCGATTCCATTACCGCTTTAGCGGCTTACACCATCGTTCTCTTTTAGCCAAGGCTCAGCAACGCCACAGTAAACGCCATAATAAAAGTTAAGTGGACTGACTATATGCACACACAAGCAATACTGAAATATATGTTTCCGACAGTCAAAATAATAACTGTTTGCGAACAGATTTGAATCTGTTTTCAGACGGCCTAACGAATGTTTACCGCTGCGCATTGTTCTGAGATTGCTTTCATTTAACGAACAGTCATGTCGGCAATTGCCGAATTGTTGTTTGCCGGGTTTCATTGTATTTTGACATCCAACTGCATTAGCGCATTGATGCAGAAATGAAATCAAACTAACTGGAGATACAGCCATGGAGAATAATCAAGCGAAAGCAACCCGATTCGGCAGTTTGAACGATTACGAAAAAGGTTCTATCCAACTGATCAGCGGAGAAGCAAGCAATTATGCTTTTTCCAATATTTTTGAAGTTGCCTCGCAATCCGCCCCCTACGAAAAAAGCGTAGTCGGCATGAATTTGAAATTCGTTATCGAATCATTGAAAGCAGAAGGTACGTCGCCTTGGTTTACCGCCTCGCACGATGAATTCGTGATTGTGATGGACGGCGAAATCCGCGTTGATTATATCAAGCTCGACCAGCCCTTGGTTGACGAAGCCGAAGAAGGCACCCGCTTGGCCGGCGATAACCCGCAAGGCAAAAAAATGGGACACGCCATTCTGAAGCAGGGTCATCAGGCCATTTTGCCCGCCGGCAGCGCCTACCGTTTCGAAGCCGCCAAACCCGGCGTGATCTTAATCCAAACCATCAAAGGCCCGCTGTCGGTCGAAAAATGGCACAGCATCTGCATTCAATAAACCCACCCGGAAGGAGAAAAAACATGGATAAAAAATTTGAAGAATTTCTGGCTGCCGGCGTGCAGGCAGGCGAGCGCGACGAGCTGACCGGCTACCGCACATTCCGCTTGGGTCAATTCACTTTCGAGCGTGACGAATACTTTGCCAAAATCACTTGGAGCGTAAAAGGCGAAACCCATTCGCACCTGATGTCGGCAGATGCATTCCTGCGTGCTTTGATGCGCGATGTGGCTTGGGGCTTTTTTTACGGCTGGGTAAACTTTGACGATGTTATCGGCACCCGCAACCACTACGGCAGCGTAGACCTTTATGCAGGCACATTCAACGGCGTATTGAAAGAAGCCGGTGTGGATTACATCGAAAACTTCGAAACCCCGCTGATTATGGCCACTTTTAAAGCCATCCTGCACGACTGGGTTAACGAAAGCTTCGACCCGTTTGCCGCCCCCGAAGAAACAGGCAGCGCATTCGGACGCAAAGAAGGCAACAACGAAGCGGCCATCGACCGTTACCGTATTGCCACCAAGCGTATGCCCAGCCTGCCCGACGATTCTCCGTTGCGCGACGATCTGCCGGTAAACCGCCAATTCCAAGACGTGGTTCAAGACGAACCCGAAATCCATTGCGAACCCGGCTTTGAAGGCCAATTGGGCGGTTTCAACCTGTTCAAATACCTTTCACGCTCGGATGTTACTTGGAACCCTTCGGTTACTTCGGTATGTAAAGAAAGCCTCTTCTGCCCGACCACCGAAGAATACATTCTGCCGATTTTCCACGGTAACGACCGCGTAGAGTGGTTTTTACAGCTTTCCGACGAAATCACTTGGGATATCGCCGATAAAAACGACGGCAAACCGATTGCCCGCCTGATTATGAAAGCCGGCGACATTGCGGCCATGCCTGCCAATATCCGCCACCAAGGTTATTCGACCAAACGTTCTATGTTGCTGGTTTGGGAAAACGCCACACCCAACCTTCCGCAAAAATACGAATCAGGCGAATTGCCCCCTTATCCGGTTGCTTTTTAAGCCCGAATCCATCATAGAAAAAGCCGGACGCGAGCGCACCGGCTTTTCCGGATAAGCACCGTACCGCGCCCGGCTCTTAAAAAAGAGCGGCGCTATTCGGTGCAACCCGCCGGAAACGCATATAAACACACCGGACACAAAACCACTCTTCATTTAAAACAAAGAAAGGCTTGTTAAATGAATACAGAATTATTTATCAACGGCAAATTCGTTCCCGCTCAAAAAAGCGGCACCATTGATGTGCTCAATCCTGCTAACGGCGAATTGATTACCAAAATCGCCGCCGCCGAAGCGGAAGATGTGGACATTGCCGTGGCCGCCGCCAAAAAAGCCTTCCCCGCATGGGCAGCCACACCTGCCGCCGAGCGCGGACGTTTGCTGTTGAAACTGGCCGACCTGATTGAAGAACATGCCGAAGAATTGGCGCAAATCGAATCGCTTGACACAGGCCATCCGATCCGCGATTCGCGCCGTTTGGACGTTCCCCGTACCGCTGCCTGCTTCCGCTACTTCGGCGGCATGGCCGACAAAATCCAAGGCTCGGTTATTCCTGTCGAACAAGGCTTTTTAAACTACGTTGTGCGCGAACCTGTGGGCGTGGTCGGCCAAATCGTACCTTGGAACTTCCCGCTGATGTTTACTTCATGGAAACTCGGCCCGGCCTTGGCTGCGGGCAACACCGTGGTGATGAAACCTTCTGAACTCACCCCGCTCTCCACATTGAAAATTGCCGAACTGATTCAGAAAGCAGGTTTCCCCGACGGCGTGGTCAATATCGTTGCAGGATACGGCAACACCGCCGGACAACGCATTGCCGACCATGAAGACATCGCCAAAGTGGCCTTTACCGGCTCCACCCAAACCGGTCAGAGCATCGTGCGTGCCTCTGCCGGCAACCTGAAACGCCTGCAACTGGAATTAGGCGGAAAAGGTGCCAACATCGTGTTTGAAGATGCCGACATCGATGCTGCCGTTAACGGCTCGGCATGGGCGATTTTCCACAACCAAGGCCAAGCCTGTATCGCCGGTTCCCGCTTGATGCTGCACGAATCCATCGCCGACGAGTTTTTGGAAAAATTCGTGAAATTGGCCGAATCCATCCGCTTGGGCGACCCGCTTAACCCCGAAACCGAAATGGGCCCGCTCACTTCCGAATCGCACCGCAACAAAGTGCTTTCCTATGCCGAAATCGCCACCGAACAGGGCGGTAAAATCCTAACCGGCGGCAAAGCACCCGAAGATGCCGCGTTGAAAAACGGCTACTACGTTTTGCCCACCGTGGTGGAAGCCAAACCTACCGACCGTGTGGCGCAAGAAGAAGTGTTCGGCCCGTTTGTTACCGTGCTGCGCTTCAAAAACGACGAAGAAGCTTTGGAAATCGCCAACGGCACCGAATATGGCTTAGGCAGCGGCTTGTGGACGAAAAACCTGCAACGCGCACATTTGTTTGCCCGCAAGATACGCGCAGGCATGTGCTGGATCAACAGCTACAAACGCGTTAACCCCGGCAGCCCCTTCGGCGGTGTAGGCAAATCGGGATACGGTCGCGAAATGGGCTTTGAAGCCATTCACGACTACACCGAAGCCAAATCGGTGTGGGTGAATGTGGATGCGCAAATTCCGCCGCACTTCGACAGACGCAAGTAAGCAGGCAAAGCGTTCGGGCGGCAAGTCTAATCCCTTTCAGGTAGCCGCCCGCCGCACTTGCCTCATATCCACACTGCCT
The DNA here is from genome assembly GCF_001308005.1 of Neisseria sp. 74A18. NCBI lineage: Bacteria > Pseudomonadati > Pseudomonadota > Betaproteobacteria > Neisseriales > Neisseriaceae > Neisseria > Neisseria sp. 74A18. The sequence goes on along the minus strand of NZ_LGZA01000001.1, from coordinate 108,280 downwards.
CCAAGAGCAGGATCACGCTTCACTTACCCGCCGCTTATGCCTGTCTGAACCGGCGCGACACAACTTAATCGGTTAAGTGAAGCGATTTAGCTGCATATCATGAATACAAAGGAATTGTTATGAACCGTTTCCATTACCAAGCCTTGCCGCTGGATGTGTATTTCGGCAAAGGACGCATCAGCGAACTGCGCGGCATATTAGACCGCTACGGCTACCGTAATGTGCTGGTGATGACCACGCCCGACCAAAAAAGCGCCGGTGAAAAACTGGCCGGAACATTGGGCGAGATTGCCGCCGGTGTTTACCCCCATGCCGTGATGCACGTTCCGGTGGAAGTGGCTCAAAAAGCCTCGGCCTATGTGCGCGAACACCAAATCGACTGCTGTATTGCGCTGGGCGGCGGTTCCACCATCGGCTTGGCCAAAGCCGTGGCTTTGGAGCTGGGCGTGCCCATAGTGGCCGTGCCGACCACTTACGCAGGCAGCGAAATGACCACGGTTTACGGCCTGACCGACAACGGCCGCAAAACCACCGGCAAAGATATCCGCGTTTTGCCCAAAGCCGTGATTTACGACCCCGAACTGACCTTTACCCTGCCTGCCGCCATATCTGCCGCATCGGGCATGAATGCGATGGCTCACGCGGTTGAAGCCCTTTATGCGGAAAACAAAAACCCGATTATCAGCATGATGGCCGAAGAGTCGGTGCGTTCTCTGAAAAACGCGCTTCCTAAAATCGTTCAAAACCCTCAAGACGAAACGGCGCGCGAACAGGCGTTTTACGGCGCATGGCTGGCAGGCATCTGTTTGGGTTCGGTCGGCATGGCGGTACACCACAAAATCTGCCATACCTTAGGCGGCACGTTCAATCTGCCCCACGCCCAAGCCCATGCCATCATGCTGCCTTATTCGGTGCATTACAACCGCTCAGCCGACGATGAAGCAATGGCTCGCCTGGCCTCGGCCTTGGATATCGCCGACCCGCAAGCATGCGGTTCCGAGCTTTACCGCCTCAACCAGTCTTTAGGCATTCCAATGGCGTTGAAAGACATCGGCTTTCCCGAACACGGAGCCGAAGAAGTTGCCCGTATCGTGTGCGACAGCCCCTATTACAACCCGCGCCCGTATGTTTACGACGAGCTGCTCGACTTATTGAAAAAAGCCCATGAAGGCCGCCCGCCCGCCTGAATACTGTTTTCAGACGGCCTCCATCCTGCCCGAGGCACGCTTTCGGCGGCTTGGGCATCCCTTCGGCCTACTAAATAAAATAAACAAAACAATAAGCTACCAAGGAGGAACGCATGAATCTGACCGAACAGGTTATCCGCAGTTTTCAAAACATTGAAAACGAGCGGCACCGTTTTCTCATTACCACTTTCATCAAAAAACTGCACGAATATGTGCGCGAAACCGAACCGAGCGAACAGGAATGGGAGCAGGCCATCCGCTTCTTAACCGAAACCGGCAAGCTCTGCCACGAGCAGCGTCAGGAATACATTTTGCTGTCGGACGTATTGGGCGTGTCGATGCTGATCGATCAGATTCTGCACGAAAAAAACGAAGTGCAAACGCCTTCCACCGTGTTCGGCCCGTTCTTTATCGACAATATGCCGATAAGGCCGTTCGGCAGCAGCATCATTTCCGATGATGCGGCGGCTCCGCCTTTATTGGTGCGCGGCAAAATCACCGACATCGAAGGCAATCCGGTTGCGGGCGCGCGCATCGATGTTTGGCAAACCGCCGAAAACGGCATGTATTCCGGCCAAGACCCGCACCAAAGCACCGACAACCTCCGCGGCGTGTTTCTCAGCCAAGAAGACGGCAGCTATGCCTTCCAAACCATTTTGCCGGTAAGTTACCCGATTCCCGATGACGGCACGGTGGGCAAGCTGATGGCTTATGCCAAGCGCAGCGTTTGGCGGCCGGCGCACATCCATTTCAAAATCGAGGCCGACGGTTTTCAAGGCTTGGTTACCCACCTGTTTCTCGAAGGCGACGAATATCTGCAAAACGATGCCGTGTTCGGCGTGAAAGACCGCCTGATTGTGCGTTACAGCGAAGAAAAAGCCGACGACACCAGCCGCGAACGCTACGGCCTGAACACAGATTACCGGCTGATTGAATACGATTTCATCCTAACGGGAGACGAGAGCCGTGAGCGATAAAACCTTTCTCTGCCGCCAAACCGAGCTGGACGAAAACGGCGGGGTGTTCAAAGTACCCCACCCCGTTGAACAGAACATCACCATCGTGTTGATCAGGAAAGACGGGCGCTGCTTTGCCTACCGCAACGTGTGCCCGCATTTTTCCATCCAGCTCGACAATGCCCAAGGCCGTTTTTTCACTTACCAAAACCGCTACATCATGTGCGCGCACCATTCGGCCATGTTCGATATCGAAACCGGCCTGTGTGTGGACGGCCCCTGTAAAAACCATTCATTGATACAGGAAAGCGTATCGGAAGACGAGCAAGCCGTTTATCTTTCCCACGGCCAAACCTAAAACTCACCGTTAACTATTTGAATTTTTATCTTTATTTACAGTCATACCATTTTAGGTCATATCCGGGGCAAACCCGGCCATGACGCACACGCTATAACTGAATCAACACGTTTTCCATACCCGAAGTTAACCCGTTTCAAGCATCAAACAAACGCATTCAACCGCACAACACCACAAAACATCATAAACAATAAACAACTAAAAATAACTTTTTCAGACGGCCTGTTTTTCACAGAGGAGAAACAACATGAACATCAAACCCATCATTTTGGCCTTATCCGTGCCGGCCATGCTGTGCACATCTGCGGCCACGGCCAAACCTGCCGCCCAACAGCCGCCCAACGTGCTGGTTATCGTGGCAGACGATTTGGGCTTTTCCGACACCGAACCTTTCGGCGGCGAAATTTCCACGCCCAACATCAACCGTCTCGCCAAAGAAGGCGCGGTGTTAAACAATTTCTACACCGGCCCCACCTGTTCGGTAACCCGCTCGATGCTGCTCACCGGCAACGACCACCATCAGGCGGGTTTCGGCACGATGGCCGAATACCTCCAGCCCGAGCAAAAAGGCAAACCCGGTTATGAAGGCCGTCTGAACGGCAGAGTGATGACGGTTGCCGAAATTCTGAAAAACCACGGTTATGCTTCGTTTGTTACCGGAAAATGGCATTTGGGCGCAACCGACGACAGCCACCCCAAAGCGCGCGGCTTCGACCGTTCGTTCACCCTGATGCCGGGCGGGGCGGCGCATATGGATGCCAGCCAGATGTTCCCCGGCAATTACAAAGCCCGTTATTTTGAAGACGGCAAAGAAACCGTACTGCCCGCCGACTTTAAATTCTCAAGCGATTTCTTTACCGACAGGATGATTTCCTACCTGAAAAACGACCGCAAACCCGGCCAGCCGTTCTTCGGTTATCTCGCGTTTACCGCACCGCATTGGCCGTTACAGGCACCTGATGCGTTTTTGGAGAAATACCGCAACCATTACCGCGAAGGATACGATGCGGTACGCAAACAGCGTCTTGCACGAATGATTGAAAAAGGCGTGATGCCGCCCGGAACCCAGATCAACAATCCGCTGGAAGGCGTATTCTCGTCTTGGAACCGTCTCACCGAAGCGCAGCGTCAGGAACAAACCAAAGCCATGCAGATTTACGCGGCGATGGTAGATAACCTCGACCACAACATCGGCCGCGTTGTTGATTATCTCAACACCACGGGAGAACTCGACAACACTCTGATTCTGTTTATGTCGGACAACGGCGCCGAATCGGCCACGCCCGAATCGCTCGGCACCACCGAAGACAAAAACGGCATCAGGGAATGGGTGGACAGCACTTTCGACAACAGCATGGCCAATATGGGCAAAAAAGGTTCGTATGTTACATTGGGGCCGCAATGGGCGCAGGTTGCCTCCACACCGCTGCCTTATTTCAAGAGCATTTTGTCTGACGGCGGCATCCATGTGCCGGCCGTTATCCGCTATCCCGGCAAGATCAAGGCCGGGCAGATTCAAAGCGAAACCCTGCACGTTATCGACTTCGTGCCCACGGTGTTGGAGCTGACCGGAGCCAAACGCCCCGCCTCGTATCAAGGCAACAAGCTGCTGGCCATGGAAGGCCGCTCGTTCCTGCCCGTGTTCGCCGGCAAGAAGCTGCCCGAACGCTCTTTGGGCTGGGAGTTCAACAACCGCAAAGCACTCTACCGAGGCGATTGGGCGGCACTGCACCAAACCCCGCCTTACGGCACCGGCAAATGGGCGTTGTACAACCGTAAAACCGACCCGTCGTTCCGCACCGATCTCTCCGCGCGCCATCCGCAAAAAACGCGCGAGCTGGCGGGCGAATGGAACCGCTATGCCCGCCGCGTAGGCGTGGTGGAAGCACCCGTGCGCTACAAATACGGCCAAATGAACTGCTTCTACACCGAATGTATCCAACCCGACTTCCTGAAAAAATCGGGCGGTTAACCCGATACGCTGTCAGGCCGTCTGAAAACACCGCCTAAAGTGTGCCGTCACGCTTTTCAAGCCTTTTGCCCGGCGGCAGCCAAACACACGGCTGCCGCTTTCAGGCAGGCATTTGCTTTTCAGACGGCCTCAACCGCTGCTTTTTGCCGCGATACGAATAAGGAGCCGCCATGCCGTACACTCTGCACACCCGTTTCATCCTTTGCCTTGCTGCCGCCCTAACCGCAGCCTGTTCGCCCAACACCCCCAAAACCGCACAGAATGCGCCTGCTTCGGATAAAGCTGCTGCCGTAAATACCGCCACCGATAAGGCCGGTTTGGGCAACGCCGATGCCTGTCTGAACTATTCCGGCCTGCCCGAAAAATGGCAGCAAGACCCCTATGCCGGTATGGTCAAAATCAAAGGCGGCAGTTTCGACATCGGCAGCGAAGATCATTATCCCGAAGAATTTGCACTCAAAAACCGCCGCAGAACCGTCGGCGATTTCTGGATAGACCGCACCGAAGTAACCAACGCCCAATTCCAAAGTTTTGTGGAGGCCACCGGCTACGTTACCGAAGCCGAACAGCAGGGCGAAGCCGCAGTGTTCATCCAACCTACCCAGGCCGTGGCCGAGCTGGGCTGGTGGAAGCTGGTAAAAGGTGCCAGCTGGAAACAGCCGTGGGGGCCTGACGCACAACGCAGCATCCGCCCCAACGAACCCGTGCGCATGATCACGCTGAAAGATGCCCAAACCTACGCCGCATGGGTCGGGCGCGAGCTGCCCACCGAAGAGCAATGGGAATACGCCGCCAAAGGCTTCAGTAAAGAACGCGACATCAGCGCCGACCGCGAGCACATCGACGCCAACACTTGGCACGGCGAATTTCCCTATCAAAACCTCGGTAAAGACGGCCATGCCGATGCCGCTCCCGTCGGCTGCTACCCTGCCAACGGCTTCGGCCTGTTCGACACCATCGGCAACGTATGGGAATACACGCGCACGCCTTTTTCGGGCAACCACGACGACCATATGGGCATCGGCCAGCTTCATTCCGGCCACATGCAGCATTCGTTCAACAGCTACACCATCAAAGGCGGCTCGTTTTTATGCGCCGAAAACTACTGCATGCGCTACCGTGCCGCCGCCCGACATCCGCAGGAAAAAGACTTAGCCATCAGCCATGTCGGCTTCCGCACGGTCAAAACCGTCCGTTAACCGCCAAAGGCCGTCTGAAATGAAAGAGTTTGAAATAAATTTTGAAACAAAGATACGGCAAATAAGCTTATTTTGGATACAAGGCAGCAAGCCGCAGACACCATAGTGGCTCAACTTAAAAATAGTACGTTCGTCATACTCGGGCTTGACCCGAGTATCTCCTAAAGTTAGCGGAACTCAAGATACGCGGGTCAAGCCCGAGCATGACGGAAATGCTACTAAAATTAAGTGTTTTAACTATAGCAAGGCGCAGCAACGCCGTAACAGAAATAAAGTTTATTTGCCTTACGCGCCCCGTCGCAACAGCGCAGGAGAGAAACCATGATTGCCAATTTCTTAAGCAAAATAATGCAGCGTTACCTGCCCGATTCTTTTTTACTCGCCATCATACTGACCGTTTTGATTGTGGTAGCGGGCGTTACCGCAGGCGGCCACAGCCTTTTTGACATGGCCGACTACTGGGGCAAAGGTTTTTCCAAGCTTTTCACTTTCGGTATGCAGATGGTGCTGGTGCTGCTTTTGGGATACATATTGGCATTAACACCGGCGGTAAACCGTTTTTTAGACAAGCTCACCGATGCCGCCAAAACGCCCCGGCAGGCACTGATGCTCACCGGCACGGTATCGTTTGCCGCATGTTATCTGAACTGGGGCTTCGGCTTGGTAGTCGGCGCGATGGTAGCCAAAGAAATGGGCAGAAAAGTGCAAGGGCTGCATTTTCCGCTGGTGGTTGCGGCGGCATACAGCGCAGAAATCATACGCGGCCCCTCTTCGGCCATTCCGCTGGTGGTGGCGACACCCAAACACTTTTTACAAGAAACACTCGGCGTGATACCGGTATCGCAAACCCTGTATTCTTCATGGAATCTGCTTATTTCCGCCGGCATTTTGGTTTTGCTGCTGTTGATGTATGCTTTCGTGTCGCCGCCCAAACAGCCTGTTTCGGTAGCGCAGACGCACCAAGAAACGCCCGAAAAAACCCAAGCGGCGCAACACTCCGACCCGCGTTTCTTTTCGGAAAAACTGGAGCAGCGCTATCTGTTTAACCTGCTGCTGGCTGTGCTGCCTCTGCTGTTTGCAGGCAAACATTTCGCCGAAAAAGGTTTCGACGTTAATCTGAATATTGTGATCATGCTGTTTTTGGCGGCATCATTGCTGCTCCACCGCTCGCCCGCCGCTTTTCTTGATGCGGCGAAAACCGCCATATCTTCCACTCAGGGCATTATCGTCCAATTTCCGCTCTATGCCGGCATTGCGGGCATGATGACCGATTCGGGTTTGGTCAACCTGATGGCGCAATGGTTCGTATCGGTATCTGATGCCGCCAACTTTCCGGTGATGACCTTCTTATCGGCAGGATTGGTCAACATTTTTATTCCTTCCGGCGGCGGCCAATGGGCGATACAGGGGCCGGTAGTGGTGGAAGCGGCCAAAGCATTGGGAGCCGATTTGCCCCAAACCATTATGGCTTTTGCGTGGGGCGATGCTTGGACCAACCAGATCCAACCTTTTTGGGCTTTACCGCTGCTGGGCGTGGCCGGCCTGTCGGCACGCGACATCATGGGCTATTGCGTGATGTGGCTGGTGTTGTCGGGGCTGTGGATTATGGGCGTATTCGCCGTTATGTCCTTTATTTTGTGAAGCTGGGCAAACTCTGAAACCATAAAATATCCGCCTGCCCGATTCGTTCGGATAGGCGGATATTTTTGACCGGCAAAACAATCTTTCTAAATTTAAAGATATTTTCTCATCAATTCGCACTCTACCGCCACTTCGCGGTTTAGCGGCAAAACCGCTTCGCCCAGCGATTCGTATCCGTTGAGCTTGTAAAACGCCACCGAGTTCAACGAGGCATACAGTTTGATAAAACTCAAACCCGCATCCACGGCCAACTCTTCCGCCCGCTGCAACAACGCCGTACCCAAGCCGTGGTTGTGCACGAAGGGGTGAACGTATAAGGCATCCAATTGGGCTTCTTTAAAATCAAACTGGAAAAAACCCTGAATATGGCCGCGGTATTCAACCACCCACAAGGCTTTGTTGGGATCGGCGATGGTATCGAGGTATCCCGCAGGGCTGATCAGCTTGCTCCACACGGCCAATATCCGATCGTTATAGCTGCGGGTGCAGGTATATTGCACGGAATAGCGGTGGGCATTGTAGATATGTTCGCAATCTTGGGGCGTTGCTGGGCGGAGTACGGTAATCAGGCTCATCGTCGTCTCTTGGTTTTCAGACGGCCTGTATGCGGATAGAGGCCGTCTGAAAAAAGAAAGAAAAAAGGGAAAATTTCATGCGGAAAATACGCGGTTTTTTGCCGGCTGTGAAGTTATTTATACCAAGCGTAACTTTTTCTCTATAAACGGATATTTTTTCAATTCAGACGGCATTTCCGGCTCGTGCCGCATCATTCTTTGAGCAAACGCCGTTCATAAACCGCCTGCGCCAAAGTGCCTGCATCTATGTATTCAAGCTCGCCGCCCAAAGGAATCCCGCGCGCCAAACGGCTGACCTTATAAGAAAGGTTTTTAAACAGTTCCGACAGCACATAAGCCGTGGCATCGCCTTCTGCGGTGAAATTGGTGGCAATGATGATTTCTTCCACTTCGCTGTTTTGCAGCCGCTCCACCAGTTTATCTAAAGCGATATGGCTCAAATCCATGCCCTGCGCCGGATTCACCTGCCCCATCAGCACGAAATACAAGCCGTCGTGGCAGTTGGCCGCTTCCATGCCCGACACATCGGCAGGCATGTGCACAATCATCAGGCGGCGCGGGTCGCGTTCGGTATCGGCGCAGATGTCGCATAACTCGCCTTCGCAAAACGTATTGCAGCGGGTGCAGTGATGCACCTGCTTCAACGCGTGTTGTAACGCATCTGCCAATTCCTGCGCACCGTCGCGGCTGTGCTGCAACAATTGGTAAGCCATACGCTGCGCAGACTTGGGGCCGACGTTGGGCAGAATTTTCAAGGCATTGATTAATCGGGTAAAGGCATCGGGATTTTTAGGCATTTCAGACGGCCTGCGAAGTAAGTTCAAACAGCTCGGATTATATAGCACTTTAACTTTCAGGCTGACACCTTTGCATCTGCGTATGCGGCGTATTTCTGCGTTGCGTACTGCGTCAGTTGGTTTTTTGCAAAGGTTCAGACGGCCTTATGCTGCATTTGCCAAAACGGAATTTGCATCACATCGCATATTAAACCGCTAAACCGCCGCGTCCGACCGCTCGCCCGTGCGGATGCGGATAGCCTCTTCCACCGGCAGAATAAAAATCTTGCCGTCGCCGATTTTGCCCGAACGCGCGGTTTCGATAATCGTTTCCACCGCCCGCTCCACATCGGCATCGCTCAATACCAACTCCACTTTCACTTTGGGCAGAAAATCAACCGCGTATTCCGCGCCGCGATAGATTTCGGTGTGCCCTTTCTGGCGGCCGAAGCCTTTCACTTCGGTAACGGTCATGCCGGTGATGCCGATTTCGGTTAATGCTTCGCGCACGTCGTCGAGTTTGAACGGCTTGATAATCGCCTCTATTTTTTTCATGTTTTTTCTCGCTGTGAAATGGTTTCAGACGGCCTGTTTTAGCACAAAGCACGACAAGGTTCAATGGGCTTCTCAGGCCGTCTGAAAAGGAAAATTTAGCCGAGCGTCCGGGGCCGGTTTTGTGTACAATTACGCCCATTTCCAACCGCATGTGTGAGCTAGATTCATGTCTGTCGTATTGCCTTTGCGCGGCGTTACCGCCCTGTCTGATTTCCGTGTCGAAAAACTCCTGCAAAAAGCCGTGGCCGCCGGCCTGCCGAAAGCAGAATTAAGCAGCGAATTTTGGTATTTTGTGAGCAGCCAATCCGCGCTGAACCTCGAAACCGCAACGAAATTGCAGGCTTTGTTAGAAGCAGAAAGTGTCGAAAAAACACCCGAAGCCGAAAACAGCCTGCATTTGTTTTTAATCACCCCGCGCATCGGCACCATTTCGCCGTGGGCATCCAAAGCCACCGACATCGCGCACAACTGCGGCTTGGGCGAAATCGAACGCATCGAGCGGGGCATGGCGGTGTGGGTGAAAGGCGAGTTGAACGCCGGGCAAAAACAGCAATGGGCCGCCCTCTTGCACGACCGCATGACCGAAAGCGTGTTGCCCGATTTTCAGACGGCCTCGCAGCTCTTCGCCCACCCCGAAGCGCAAACCTTCGCCACCGTTGACGTTTTAGGCAAAGGCAAAGACGCTTTGATACAAGCCAATAGCGAACTGGGTTTGGCATTGTCGCCCGACGAAATCGACTATCTGCTGGAAAACTACCAAGCCTTGCAGCGCAACCCCAGCGATGTCGAACTGATGATGTTCGCACAGGCCAACTCCGAACACTGCCGCCACAAAATCTTCAATGCCGACTTCATCTTAAACGGCGAAAAACAGCCCAAATCGCTGTTCGGCATGATTCGCGACACCCACAATGCCCACCCCGAAGGCACCGTAGTCGCCTATAAAGACAACGCCTCCATTATCGAAGGCGCGAAAATCGAGCGTTTCTACCCGCGTGCGGACGAGCAGCAAGGCTACCGCTTCAGCGAAGAAGAAACGCACATCTTGATGAAAGTGGAAACCCACAACCACCCCACCGCCATTGCGCCTTTCGCGGGTGCGGCCACCGGTGCGGGCGGCGAAATCCGCGACGAAGGTGCCACCGGACGCGGCGCGCGCCCGAAAGCAGGTTTAACCGGCTTTACCGTGTCCAACCTCAACATTCCCGGCTTCAAACAACCGTGGGAAGGCGGCTACGGCAAGCCCGACCACATCAGCAGCCCGCTCGACATCATGATCGAAGGCCCCATCGGCGGCGCGGCGTTCAACAACGAATTCGGCCGTCCCAACCTTTTGGGCTATTTCCGCACCTTTGAAGAAGAATTCGAAGGCCAAATGCGCGGCTACCACAAACCCATCATGATTGCCGGCGGCTTGGGCAACATTCAGGCCGGCCAAACCCATAAAGACCAAATCCCCGAAGGCGCATTATTGGTGCAACTCGGCGGCCCCGGCATGCTGATCGGGCTCGGGGGCGGTGCTGCTTCGTCTATGGATACCGGCAGCAACGCCGCCGATTTGGACTTCAACTCGGTACAACGCGGCAACCCCGAAATCGAACGCCGTGCGCAGGAAGTGATCGACCGCTGCTGGCAGTTGGGCGCAGGCAATCCGATTATTGCCATTCACGATGTCGGCGCGGGCGGCTTGTCGAACGCCTTTCCCGAATTGGTCAATGATGCAGGCCGAGGAGCAATATTTAAGCTGCGCGACGTGCCGTTAGAAGAACACGGCCTAAGCCCGATGCAGATTTGGTGTAATGAGGCGCAAGAGCGTTATGTGTTGTCGATTTTGCCCGAACACTTAGACTTGTTCCGCCAAATCTGCGAGCGCGAACGCTGCCCGTTTGCCGTGGTCGGCACCGCCACCGACGACGGCCATCTGCAAGTGCGCGACGATTTGTACGGCAACCATCCCGTTGATTTGCCGCTGAACGTCTTGCTCGGCAAACCGCCCAAAACCACCCGCAGCGACCACACCGTAAGGCCGTCTGAAAAACCGTTTTCAGGCAGGCATATCGACCTGAAAGAAGCCGCCTACCGCGTGTTGCGCCTGCCCACCGTGGCCGCCAAAAACTTCCTGATTACCATCGGCGACCGCAGCGTCGGCGGCATGACCCACCGCGACCAAATGGTGGGGCGTTACCAAACCCCCGTAGCCGATGCCGCCGTAACCATGATGGGTTTCAACACCCACAAAGGCGAAACCATGGCCATGGGCGAAAAACCCATCGTCGCCCTCTTTAACGCGCCCGCTTCCGGCCGCATGGCCATCGGCGAAGCCCTCACCAACCTCGCCGGCGTGAATATCGGCGACATCGGCAACATCAAACTTTCCGCTAACTGGATGGCCGCCTGCGGCAATGCCGGCGAAGACGAAAAACTCTACCGCACCGTCGAAGCCGTGTCGCAGGCATGTCAAGAACTTGGCATCAGCATTCCCGTGGGCAAAGATTCGCTGTCGATGAAAACCGTGTGGAAAGACAACGGCGCGCAAAAATCGGTCACTTCGCCGTTAAGCCTGATTATTACCGGCTTCGCACCGGTGCAGGACGTGCGCAAAACCGTTACGCCCGAATTGAAAAACACGGCAGACAGCGTATTGCTGGCCGTGGATTTGGGCTTCGGCAAAGCACGCATGGGCGGCTCGGCCTTAAGCCAAGTGTATAACGATATGGCAGGCGAAGCGCCGGATATCGAAGCAGGCCGTCTGAAAGCGTTTTACCAAGTGATTCAGCAGCTTGTGGCCGAAGACAAACTCTTGGCTTACCACGACCGCAGCGACGGCGGCCTGTTTGCGACGCTGGCAGAAATGGCGTTTGCCGGACGTGTCGGTTTGGATGTGGATTTGGATTCATATACACAAGCCGTTTTTGCCGAATGGGAGAAAAAACAGCCCCATGCCATCGTAGAAGAATTGCTCCCCCTTTCCCATGTCAGTGCTTTGTTTAATGAAGAGTTGGGCGCAGTCATTCAAATCCGCCAAGCCGATCTGCCTGCTGTTCAGGCGGCATTCAAACAGGCCGGTTTGAACAGTATTTACAATATTGGTGTCGTTTCTTCAGCCGATAATATCCGCATCAACAGCGACGGCGAAGTGATTTTCGACGAAAGCCGTCTGAAATTACAGCAGGCATGGCAAGAAACCGGCCACCAAATCCAACGTCTGCGCGACAACCCCGAATGCGCCGACAGCGAATTTGCCCTGCTGGCAGACGACAAGCGCAGCGCGCTGTTTGCCGACCTGAAATTCGACCTTAAAGAAGACATCGCCGCGCCGTTTATCGCGAGCGGTGCCAAGCCGAAAATCGCCGTGTTGCGCGAACAAGGCGTGAACGGGCAGGTGGAAATGGCCGCCGCCTTTACCCGCGCGGGCTTCGATGCTTACGACGTACACATGAGCGACTTGATGGCAGGCCGTGTGAAACTCGCCGACTTCCAAATGCTCACCGCGTGCGGCGGTTTCAGCTACGGCGACGTATTGGGCGCGGGCGAAGGCTGGGCGAAATCCATCTTGTTCCATCCCGAACTGCGCGACCAGTTCAGCGCCTTCTTCGAGCGCGGCGACACGCTCACTTTAGGCGTGTGCAACGGCTGCCAAATGGTGAGCAACTTGGCGGAAATCATCCCCGGCACGCAAGGCTGGCCGAAGTTCAAACGCAACCGAAGCGAGCAGTTTGAAGCCCGCCTGAGCATGGTCAACGTGCCCAAATCGCCCTCGCTGATTCTGGCCGAAATGCAAGGCAGCCATCTCCCCGTAGTCGTGAGCCACGGCGAAGGCCGCGCCGATTTCGCCCATATCGGCGGCAAAATTTCAGACGGCCTCAATATCGCCCTGCAATACGTGGACGGCTTGGGCGCAGTTACCCAAACCTACCCGCTCAACCCCAACGGCTCGCCCCAAGGCATCGCAGGCGTCACCAACGCCGACGGCCGCGTTACCATCATGATGCCGCACCCCGAGCGCGTGTACCGCACCGCCCAAATGAGCTGGCGCCCCGACGATTGGCAAGACAGCGAACTTTCCGGCTGGTACAGAATGTTCGCCGGCGCGCGCAAGGCTTTGGGCTAAGCACAGCAAACAAGGCCGTCTGAAAAGGTTTGTCGTTTGCCCAAGACTTTGGGGACAATTCAAACCATTCAGACGGCCTCAAACTTTAATCGAAAACGGCTTGAGCCTCTTGCAAACCGCCAAATGTGTTTTGCACAGGTCTCTAACCATGCTCTCCGATGATCAATACCGCATTACTGCCGCCGAACGCAAAAGACGAGCTGGCACCGATTCTGCGCGCTTGCAGCCAACTGCTGCCATTGTCGGTTAGAGCTATCTTGGGCAAAGCAGGGTCGCGCTCGCCGTCCCACAACTGGGTGGGCAGTTTGCCTTCAGGATTGGAATGGCGGCTGACTATGCCCCACAAGAAAGCCGCTTCCAACGCGCCCGCCGCGCCAAGCGTATGGCCTGTATAGGGCTTAGTGGAAGTGCAAGGGGTAGCTGCGCCAAACACCTCGGCCACAGCCATGCTTTCCATGCTGTCGTTGTGAAGCGTGCCGGTACCGTGCAAATTAACCCAGCCGATGTCTTGCGCAGCGATTCGGGCATGGCTTAAGGCCGTCTGAAAAGCTTTGATTGCACCCAATCCGTCGGGACGGGGGGAAGACATGTGATAAGCATCGCTGCTCGAGCCGTAGCCCAAAAGCGGCAGGCTTTCGCCGAAGCAAGGTTCGCGCGTCATCACAAATACGGCGGCCCCCTCTCCGATGTTGATGCCGTTGCGGTTGGCTGAGAACGGTGTTGCCAAACTTTCCGACAATACTTCCAATGATGCAAATCCGTTAACGGTTAAAGGAGAAAGCGTATCCACACCGCCGCATATCACGGCATCGCACAAACCGGCACGCAGCAAACGGGCGGCGCTGATTAACGCTCTCGCACCCGAAGTGCAGGCGGTGGACACAACATAATTCAGATTACGCAGGCCGTATATTTCGGCCACGCATTCGGCCGGCGCGTGCATCAACTGTTGCGCCTGTTTGAACGATACGTCTTGCCAAGCCCCGCCGCGTGCAACATGCTCGAACATGGCGATATTTTCATCTACGCCGCTGGTTGATGTGCCGATAACCACGGCAATACGTTCTCTGCCGAACCGTGAAACCACTTGTTCGATTTGCGGCTCGATTTGTGCCAATGCCTGCCAAAGCAGCTGATTGTTTCTGCTGCGGAATGCCTCGGGCAGATGTTCCGGAAACGGTTTCAAACTTTCTTCAACCACACCGAAAGCGTATGTTTTGCCTTTTACCCATTGGTCGGAAAATATCAGCGGGGAGCGGCCGGAGGGGTTGAGCAAGGCGTGGATATGGTGCTGCAAACCGCTTCCCAACGCACTAACGAGAGCCGGTGCAGACAGATAAACAGGGGTGTTCATATGATCAATATATTCATTCGGATTATTTATTCTTCAATCGGCACAACCGCCCATTTTGTTTGGTCGGGAAAAACGAATTGCCACCCTTCATCTGCCTGCTTAACGCACCACACATCACGCCCATGCTGTTGAAAACATTCGCCATTTTCGGTTTTTCGGCGCACCATTTCAGGATAAGGTGCCGCAGAATTGCCGGATAAAACGGGCAACATGGCCGCAAACAAACGGCGGGCAGGCACGTTCGGCATCACAAAACCGTCGTTACGCCATCCTTTTTGCGTAAGCACCTGACGCGCCAAAGGTGCGCCTAACGCATCGGTTTGCACGAACCGCAGCATGTGTGCATTTTTTTCAACCGCCAACAGGCTGTTTTGAAGCATGTTTCCGTCTGCATCATATTCGGTTAGCCGGAACCATGTGCCCGATTCGGCAGCAATATCCGGCACCACATTCGGCTTCGGCACACCGCCGGTACAAGCGGCAAGTGTGCAAGCAACCAGTACGGCGGCAATGATTTTGTTCATTATGTTCCTACTTAGATGATTTTTTTGGGATGTGGCTGCACAACATAAGGCCAAAAACGCTGCAAACTGCATCCACATCCGAGGGTTTTGGTTGTGCAAAGCCTCTCGGCGCATATGGAGATATCTGCTTTCAGACGGCCTCTTCGAATAGGTGTTTATTCCAAAGCGTCGTTAAGTTTTTGCTCAATCAAATCGGCATCAAAAGCTTTGGCAATCAGCTCGAAACGGCTGTCGCGCCGCCATGAAACTTGGTTTGCTCCCCATTTACCGTCCACCCAATTGAGCCATACCCATGTGCCCATTACCTGAAACACACCTTTGGCACGCACCAGACCTTCGGTAAATTTCGGCAGATCGTTGAAAAAATTGGTAAGGCGTTCGCCGTCAAAATCTTTACCCGCCGGAAATGTAAAACCTTGCGATTGATAGCCCATGGTATTGTCGGGCAGGGCTTTCAAGCGGTAACGGGATTTTTCCACAACGGGGATTTCCAACCAAGCGATATCCATTTTGGCATTTTCAACCTCTACCACTTTGGCTTTGGGCGGGAACAGCTTGGCGGCTTTTTCGCGAAATTCCGCCAATACTTCGGGCGTGCACAAATCGGTTTTGCTGGCCACCAACACATCGCACACGCCGATCTGGTCTTTATACAAGGCTTGCTGTGCGTAGTTGGGATCGACAAACTGGCGGGGGTCAACCACCGTAAACACAGCGGCGATTTCAAGCTGCTCTTCAAGCGGCTTGACTTTCAATTCGTCAATCACACTGGCGGCATGTGCCAAACCGCTGGCTTCAATCATCAAACGGTCGGGTTGGGCATCGCGCAACATTTTCTGTACGGTAGCACCCAGCTGCGGGCCGGCGGTGCAGCACAAACAGCCGCCTGCAATTTCGGCAACGGGAATACCGTTATCGCTCAACACGGCACCGTCGATGCCGATTTCTCCAAATTCATTGACGATAATGACCCATTTTTCATTCGGGTCTTTTTGTTCCATCAAACTTTTTAACGCTGTCGTTTTACCCGTACCGAGAAAGCCCGAAATCAAGTGGACTTTGGTTTTTTTTACTGACATTTCTTACATACTCCTGTTAATACGACATGCTCTTCTTTCAAAGCAAACCCGCTTGCCGCCACACCGGCCCGCAAAGCCGACCATTCTTTACTGAGGGTTTGCTCATCAACCGCCCCGCATTCGGTACACACCAGAATAAACGCACTGTGGTGAGCCGCTTCGTCATGCTCATGACAATGCGTATTGCAGTCGTGCTGGGCATGGCTGCACAAAACATAGCCGTTTACGGCAGCCACTTTATGCAGCACGCCCTGTTCTGCCCAGAAATCCAACGCCCGATACGCAGTCGGCGGTGCCACTACGCCTTCACTCTGCTGCTGCATTTGCGACAATACGTTATATGCCTTAATCACACCGGTTTGCTGCAAAACGATGTCTAAAACCTGCTCGCGCAGAGCAGTTACCTGCGCCCCTTCTTGTTTGGCTTGGGCGAGAATTTTTTCTTTAATAGTAGTCATGGCTTTTCAGACGGCCTGTTGCTGATTGAAGAATGCTTATTATAACGGTGTTGCCTTATAGCAAATAAACTTTATTTCTGCTACGGCGCTGCTCTGCCTTAGCTCAAAGAAAATAATTGTCAACCCGCTAAAGCGGCAACGGAATCGGTTCCGTATTACTCATACTGAGACCTTTGCAAAACCCTCAGATGTGGATGCAGTTCAAGGCGTAGCAGCGCAGCGAGTGCAGACATATCATACAGATAGGCAAACGAGCGAGCAGCGCACAACGCAGAAATGCGCCGCAGATGGGAGTTTTGCAAAGGTCTCTGCCTGCGGCTTGCTGCTTTGTATCAAAAATAAGTTTTTTTGCTATATATATATGCGAAAGGCCGTCTGAAAACAGGCTTAGCGGGTTTCGCCAAACGTTTTCAGACGGCCTGTATGGTTGTTCAAAAGCTGATTACAGCGAACGTGCCACTTCTACGATTTCAAATACTTCCAGCTGATCGCCTTCCATGATTTCATTGAAGTTTTTCAGCATCAAACCACATTCGTAGCCCATGCGTACTTCTTTAACGTCGTCTTTGAAGCGTTTCAGCGAAGCCAGCTCGCCGGTATGGATAACCACGTTGTTGCGGATGAGGCGGATATGCGAATCGCGCTTCACAATACCGTCGGTAACCATACAGCCGGCAATATTGCCCACTTTCGATACGCTGATAACCTGACGGATTTCCACTGTGCCGATCACTTGCTCTTTCTCTTCCGGAGCCAACATACCGCTCATGGCTGCTTTCACGTCGTCGATGGCATCATAAATGATGTTGTAGTAGCGGATTTCCACATCTTCGCTCTCGGCCAGCTTGCGGGCCGAACCGTCGGCACGCACGTTAAAGCCGATGATGAATGCACCGGATGCAATCGCCAAGTTCACATCAGACTCGGTAATACCGCCCACGCCGCTGTGCAGCACGTTGACTTTCACTTCGTCGGTAGACAGTTTTTTCAGGCTGCCAGAAAGAGCTTCGTACGAACCTTGAACGTCGGCCTTGATGATAACCGACAGCGATTGCGCCTGTTCGCCCATATTGCTGAACATGTTTTCCAGCTTGGCCGCTTGTTGCTTGGCCAAACGCACGTCGCGGAATTTACCTTGACGGAACAACGCGATTTCACGGGCTTTTTTCTCGTCTGCCAACACCATAGCATCTTCGCCTGCATTCGGCACATCGGACAAACCGAGAATTTCCACAGGAATCGACGGGCCGGCTTCTTCAATCGGCTTGCCGTTTTCATCGGTCATCGCACGGATTTTACCGAATGCGGTGCCGGCCAACAGCATATCGCCTTTCTTCAGCGTACCGCTTTGTACCAGCAGGGTGGCAACGGCACCGCGGCCTTTATCCAAACGTGCTTCCACAATAATGCCTTTGGCAGGAGCATCGACCGGAGCGGTCAACTCCAATACTTCGGCTTCCAGCAAAACCGCTTCCAACAAAGCATCGATGTTCAAACCTTGTTTGGCGGACACATTCACAAACTGGGTATCACCGCCCCACTCGTCCGGCACCACTTCATGTGCCGTCAATTCCTGACGGATACGCTCGGGATTGGCGGCTTCCTTGTCGATTTTGTTTACGGCCACCACAATCGGCACGCCCGCTGCTTTGGCATGGGCAATTGCTTCGATGGTTTGCGGCATCACACCGTCGTCGGCGGCGACTACCAGAATCACAATGTCGGTGGCTTTGGCACCGCGGGCACGCATCGCAGTAAACGCTTCGTGACCCGGCGTATCCAAGAAGGTAATCACACCGCGCGGGGTTTCCACATGATAAGCGCCGATGTGCTGGGTAATACCGCCCGCTTCGCCTTGCACCACTTTGGCACGGCGGATGTAGTCGAGCAACGAAGTTTTACCGTGGTCAACGTGACCCATTACGGTGACTACCGGCGGACGGGGCAATTGCTCTGCCGTTGCCGCACTTTCGGCATCATCACTCAAGAAGGCTTCAGGATCGTCTGCCGCCGCAGGTTTACCGATATGGCCCAACTCTTCCACCACAATCAAAGCGGTATCTTGGTCGATGGATTGGTTGATGGTTACCATCATGCCCATCTTCATTAAGGCTTTCACTACTTCTACGCCTTTAACCGCCATTTTGTGCGCCAAATCGGCCACGGTAATGGTTTCGGGAACCAACACTTCGTGCACCACCGGCTCGGTCGGTGCTTGGAAAGCGTGCTGGTTCGGCTCCAACTTGAGTTTTTTACCTTTTTTACCGCCGCGTACACGTTCTTCCTGATTGGCGTTTTGATTGCGGCCTTTGCCTTTGTCTTTGCCGCCGCGCGGACGGCTTTCCATCTCGTCTCGGTTGTGGCGGTCTTCTTTCTTGGCTCGTGCAGGTGCGGCAGGCTTGTTTGAAGTAGAAGCCAAAGGCGCTTTTTCGCTTGGTTTGGCAGAACGCTGTTCGGCTGTTTTACCTTCTTTGGCAGCCTTCGCTTCCTGTTGCGCCTGAAGTTTCACGGCTTCACGGCGGGCTTGACGTTCCTGCTTTTCTTTCAGCAACGCTTCCTGATGCGCGCGCATGGCGGCGGCACGGCGGGCTTCTTCGTCGCGTTGGGCTTGTTCTTCTGCGCTGACCACCGGTTGGATAACCGCAGGTGCCGCTTGTTTTTTCGGTTCTTTCTGTTTGCCGTGTTTGGCCGGCTTTTCCGGTTTGGCCGTCTGAACGGCTTGTTCGGCTTTTGCTTCGGCTGCCGTTTCTTGACCGGCTGCTTTTTCTTCAACGGCTTTTTCGGCACGCGCCTGAGCGGCCTTCAATTTAGCCGCTTCTTCTTCGGCCTTGGCTTTTTCGGCAGCCGCACGTTCCGCATCTGCTTTGGCGGCCGCTTCACGCTCTGCCTGAGCGACGGCTTCGGCTGCTTTGCGCGCTTCTTCCTGCTCTGCTGCCGCCTTGGCTTTGGCTTCGGCAGCCAACTCGTCGGCAGAAGGCACAATCACTTTACGGCTGCGGCGGCGGGTTTCCACTTGTACACCGCCGATGGTGCTGACCTCGGCTTTTTTACGGCTGATGCTGATGGTGGCGTTTTCGCTTCCGTGCGATTTTTTCAGATAAGCCAGCAACAGTTGCTTGTCGTCAGACGTGATGCTGTCATTGCCGCTGCTTTTGTTTACTCCGGCACTTTTTAACTGTTTCAATAAATCGTCGACGGGCTTTTTAAGTTCGGCGGCAAATTGTTCTACTGTGGTGTTACTCATACTATTACCCCCTTAGTTTTCTTCGGTGAACCAATGTTCGCGGGCGGCCAAAATCACTTTTTTGGCTTCTTCCTCGCTTACTCCGGTAATTTCAATCAATTCGTCTACCGCCAGTTCAGCCAGATCGTCGCGCGTGGTAATGCCGGCTTGCGCCAGATCACGCAACATCTCTTGATCGATGCCGTCGAGATTACGCATATCTTCTTCTACATCTTCCAGTTTTTCTTCGGATGCGATGGCCAGAGTCAGAATCGCGTCGCGGGCACGGTTACGCAAGGTTTCTACAATATTTTCGTCGAAACCTTCGATTTCCAGCAATTCGGCAGCAGGCACATAAGCTACTTCTTCCAAAGTGGCAAAACCTTCCTGCACGAGAATGTCGGCCGTTTCTTCGTCTACATTCAAATGTTCTACAAACAGATTGCGGATGGCGGCATCTTCTGCGGCGTTACGTTCTTCGGCTTCGGCAACCGTCATGATGTTCAACTGCCAGCCGGTTAAATCGGCTGCCAAGCGCACGTTTTGACCGCCGCGGCCAATGGCCAATGCCAACTGGTCTTCCGCCACGATAACGTCTACCGCATGTTTGTCTTCATCGATCAAAATGCGGGTTACTTCGGCCGGCGACAATGCGTTAATCACAAATTGGGCGGTTTCAGGCGACCATAACACCACGTCGATACGCTCGCCTGATAGTTCGTTGGTTACGGCATTAACGCGCGAACCGCGCACGCCAATACAGGTACCTTGCGGATCGATACGCTGGTCATTGGCTTTAACGGCAATCTTGGCACGGTGGCCGGGGTCGCGGGCGGCTTCTTTGATTTCCAACAAACCGTCTTCGATTTCAGGCACTTCCATGGCAAACAGTTTCACTAAGAAATCACGCGAAGTGCGGCTCAAAATCACTTGCTTGCGGCCTGACGCACCGATTTCGTCCACACGCAAAAACAGCGCGCGCACGCGGTCGCCGTTACGGAAATTTTCACGCGGAATCATTTGGTCGCGCGGCAGCAAAGCGTCTAATTTGCCGATTTCGATGATGGCACCGTGACGCTCCACACGTTTAACAGTACCTATCACAATATCTTCTTTGCGGGCTAAAAATTCTTCCAAAATTTGCTCGCGCTCGGCATCACGGATGCGTTGCAGAATAATTTGTTTGGCAGTTTGGGCGGCTTGGCGGCCGAAACCTTCGTTTTCCAACAATTCTTCGTGATATTCACCGATTTGGAGAGTTGTATCGGGAATTTCTTCTTGGATTTCTTCGATGGTTTTTTCTACATCCGGGTAGGTGTAATCTTCGTCCGCCACAATCAACCAACGGCGAAATGTTTTATATTCGCCGGTGTGGCGGTCGATTTCGACACGCACATCCATATTTTCACGTCCGTTTTTCTTTTTAGCCGCCGTACTGAGTGCAAATTCCAATGCACTGAATACTACTTCGGGATCAACGTTTTTCTCACTGGCCAAGGCTTCCGCCAGCAACAGCATCTCACGACTCATTCATTATTCTCCGTTAGCTCAATATTTTTAAAAATCAAATTCAGGGCGCAGCCGCGCGCGGTCGATATTATCCAGCTCGATATCGGCTGTTTTTCCGTCAAACGCGATACGCACGATGTTGTTTTCGCAGCTCTCGATACGGCCGATAAAGTTTTTTTGCCCGTCTATCGGCAAGCGGGTTTTGATTTTGGCCTGCTGCCCGGCGAAACGCACAAAGTCGGCCGCCTTCTTCAGCGGGCGGTCCAAACCGGGGCTGGAAATTTCCAAGCGTTTGTAGTCAACATCTTCTACCATAAACAAACGGCTCAGGTGGTTGCTCACGGTTGCACAGTCTTCTACCGTGATACCGCCTTCTTTGTCGATGAATACGCGCAAATCGCCTTGAGCAGTCAATTCGAAATCTACAAGCTCGTATCCCAAGCCCGGCAGGGTTTTATCGAGAATGGTTTGAATATCCATAACACTCCAAAAACAAAAAAATGGCCGGGTGGCCATTTTTCGTGAAAATTGAAAAATTTACCGATTATAACCCGTTTACTTACAAAAGAAAAGCAAACAAATACTTTCAGTTTGACATTTTCTTGAAATAAACGGGCTGAAACCTATGCTCCCAAACGTAGAGGCTGTTTAAGACCATGCGCCCGCACCTTATCCAATAATAAACCTGCAGATAAGGTTAAAGCTTATACGATATAAACAACCGGTTTTTCAGACGGCCTCAAACCGGCAACCAAGCATCTATAGCGGCTTTCAGGCGTGTTAAACCTTCTTGTCTGTCTTCTTCGCTTAACAGCAGGCTGGGAGCGAGACGGACAACATTGCTGCCGGCCACCAAAACCATTAAACCGTGCCTGAGGGCTTGCTGCATCAGTTCGCCCGCCCTGCCGGCATATTGGTCGGCCAATACGCAACCGATTAACAGGCCGATACCGCGCACTTCTTTGAAAACACCTGTTTCCCTGCCTAAAGCGGCCAATTCTTTTTGCAGTTTCAGGCCGTTATCTGTAACTTGTTGCAATGTTTGAAAAGTATGGATCACATCAAAAGCACGATTGGCTACGGCACAGGCCAGCGGGTTGCCGCCGAAAGTGGTGCCATGAGTACCGGGGCCGAAGCTGGGAGCGATGGCGTCAGTGGTCAGCATGGCACCGATGGGAAAGCCGCTGCCGAGTGCTTTGGCGCTGGTCAGAATATCGGGCACAACATCGTAATGCTGGTAGGCAAACAATTTGCCGGTGCGCCCCATACCGGTTTGCACTTCGTCAAAAATCAGCAAGGCATTGTGCGCATCACAGGCTTGACGGGCGGCTTGTAAAAAAGCTTGTTCGGCAGGCAGCACACCGCTTTCGCCTTGTATCGGTTCGATAATGACGGCACAGGTTTTATCGGAAATTGCTGCCGCCAAAGCTTCGGCATCATTAAAAGGAACGTGGGTGATGGCCGGCGGCAGAGGTGCGAAATCTTGACTGTATTTGGGTTGGCCGCCCACCGATACGGTAAACAATGTGCGCCCGTGGAAAGCGTTGACGCAAGCAATGATCTCGTTTTTTTCACCGCCGAAATGGTCGCGGGCATATTTGCGTGCCAATTTTAATGCGGCTTCATTGGCTTCCGCGCCGGAATTACACAAAAATACTTTATCGGCAAAGGTGTGTTCGGTTAGTTTTCGGGCAAGTTGTTGCGCGGGTACGGTGGTGTAGATATTGGAAATATGCCACAGCTTTTCGGCCTGCTCTTTAAGGGCTTCGATTAAGGCCGGATGGCAATGCCCGAGTGCGTTTACGGCGATTCCGCCTGCCAAATCAATGTATTCGCGCCCTTCGGTATCCCATACGCGGCTGCCTGCCGCACGCTCGGGAATAACCGGCGCAAATGCAAAATTGGGGGTTAGGTAGTTCTGCATGATTGATGTTCTTTCCAAATAAATTGTTCAGACGGCCTGAGACCTTTTCAAAATCTCCCGATATGAGTGCAGTTTAAGGCGCAGCAACGCAACGGATGCAGACATATCGAACATAGTTATAGGCAGGCAGACAGCATACAAGGCAAAGCTGCACTGCTGACGGCGGCAACGGTTTCGGCCTGAAGTTTTCGGTTTTCTTTACGGATGCCTATTTTAATCGCAAACCTCGGGATCGGGTAAACCCCCGCTATTCGGTATTAACGGCCGCACCGAGCGGTGTTTATGTATCATTTCCCTTAAGGCGCTGCGGCGGCGTTCGTTAAGCATACAGGCCGTCTGAAAAACAGCTTGGCTGCCCCAAAACACAAAACGCTCGCGGGCACGGGTAATGGCGGTGTAGAGCAAGGCTTTGTTCAAACCGTGCTGCTCTCCGCCTGTTTCCGCAAGCGCGGGCGGCAACAGCCATACCTCGCGGTATTCCGAACCTTGGCTTTTATGTACGGTTATGGCAAAGGCGGTTTCGTATGCAGGCAGGCGGCTGAGGGCTGTTTTGCGGAAACCTTCTGCCGCCGGAAAATAAGCTGCCAAAACGTCTTTCTGTTCTTGATCGGGCAGAATCAGTGCGATATCGCCGTTAAACACATCTAAGGCATAATCGTTGCGCGAAACCATAATCACTTGCCCTGCAAACCACGGTGCATCGGCTCTGGCACGGCCGTGGCGTTGCAGACAGCGGCGGTATTCTCCGTTGAATGCTTCGGCATCGTCGCGTCTGGCAGCCAACACAACTGCATCGGCCTGATATTGGAATGCGGCAGCCACGTCGCCTTCGTCAACCGCCTGCCAATATCGTGCATGACGTTGATACAGTATTTCTGCCTGTTGTTTTCCGCTGCCGCTTCGCACCTCCAACTCTTGAGGAAAGCGGCCGAACTGCGCCCATGCTTCGGCTGCATCGTCCGAAGCCACCGCATGCGCCAAACACCCTATGCCGCTGTTGCTGCCGAAACGGTGGCTAATCTGCAAACGCGCTATGTTTTCTGCCAAGGGCGGCGGGCCGTCTGAAACGGCAAAACCGTGCTGCGGCAACATAGTTTCGAGTTCCCGAGCCGTATCGGCGGCCAATACGGTCGGCTGCGCCAGTTCCGACAATACGGCTCCCGCTCCTACCGAAGGCAGTTGGTTCTCATCACCCAAAAGCACCACCCTGCAACCCGAAGGCACGGCTTGCAGAAGTTGCAGCAGCAAGGCAAGGTCAAGCATAGAAGCTTCGTCTATCACTAAAATATCCAGCGGCAACGGCTGTTCGCGATGAAACAGCGGCTGCATTTGCGGCGGACGTAGCTTCAACAGGCGGTGTACGGTTTGGCTTTCCAGTTGCAGCAAATGATTGCGCACATTTTCGGGCAGGGCAAATGTTTGCACGGCACGGTGCAAAGCGCGCGACATGTGCGCGGCGGCTTTGCCCGTAGGCGCGGCCAAGGCGATGCGCGGCAGTTTGCCCTCATGGCTGCACAACAAACCGAGCAGTTTCGCCACCGTTGTGGTTTTGCCCGTACCCGGCCCGCCGCTGATCAGCATAAACGGTTTCAACAAAGCCAACGCCGCCGCATCACGCTGGCCTTCGCTTCCTTTTTGTGCGAACCATTCCGCCAGATTCTGACCCGCCTGCAACCAATCTACGGGCGGCACGGCCGCATCGGCGAGGCGGAGTATTTCTGCCGCCAAATCGCGCTCAAGTTGCCACATCCGCCCTAAAAAAAGCTTTTTACCTGCCAAAATCAACGGCGTATCACCGCTACCGCCGACAACATCTGCGGCCTGCCGAACCATCTGCACTTCATCGTCTTCCAGCCAAATAAAAGCATGCCCTTCCTGCAACGCGGCAAACAGGCGGCGCACATAAGGCTCGGCCAATGCCGTATCTTCAGGAGCATGGCGTTGCAGCATGGCAACCGCCGCATCGGCGGCGGCATGGTTCAAATCGTTATCAGGCAGAGAAGGCATAAGCAGCTACATTCGATGGTGAGAAAACGCAAGTATTTTCAGACGGCCTCAGCCTGTTGCGGCAGCAATCAACAGGTCTTGCCGAAAACAGCGTTTATTCTACAAAAAACAATAAAGGCCGTCTGAAAAATATCTTTTCAGACGGCCGGCTTCTTCAAAAACGCTCGGATTACAACACCGCCAATGCGGCTTCATAATTCGGTTCGCGGGCAATTTCGCCAACCAGTTCGCTGTGCAAAACTTGATTGTTTTCGTCCAATACCACTACCGAACGGGCGGTTAAACCCTTCAACGCGCTGCTTTCCAATGCCACGCCGTAATCTTGCGCAAATCCGCTGCGGAATGTGGAAAGCATGGCTACGTTTTCGATACCTTCGGCACCGCAGAAGCGTTTTTGTGCAAAAGGCAGATCGGCAGACACACACAACACAACCGTATTGTCGAGATCGGCGGCTTTTTCGTTAAACGTACGCACCGATTGGGCGCACACACCGGTATCTACACTGGGGAAAATATTCAAAATCTTGCGTTTACCCGAAAAATCAGCCAGCGTTTTCTCAGACAAATCCCCCGCAGTCAGTTGGAAATCAGGGGCGGACTGGCCTTTTTGCGGAAAAGAACCGCCTACTTCGACAGGGTTGCCTTGCAGGGTAACTTGAGCCATAACATCTCCTTAATCATTAAAAAATTATCAAACGGTTTATGCCTTGCACGGCGGCAAAGCGGAAGGGTAAATCGATACCTCGGTTTGGGTAAGGGCAAACAGCGTTTCCAGCTGCTGCTGCGCCTGAGTTTGGGCATGGGCCAATATATCGGCTTTGCATGCACCGGCCAATACTTGTTTTTTCGCCTGCTCCTGAACGCTTTGGAACACGCTTTTATCTATCGGATGCAGGCCGAGCGAACCTGTTTTGATGTCGTACACTTCAATATTGTCGAGACCGACACTCAGAATTTCTACCGGCGGCAGGCTGATAATCACTTTGTTGTCCACCACATGAACATTTTCCGCATTCAGCTTATTTAAATCCAAACCCGCCAACACCTTGCCTTGAGCGATAAACAGGCCGGTTTGCGAATCTTGCCACAAAGCATACCAATTGCCTTTTTTCTCGGTTTTAATAATGGTGTCGATATGGAACGCAGTACTTTCCAAACGGTTGAGATTTTGAATGCGCGTCAACACACTTTCGCGCGTAAGCACTTGATGGCTCGGCTCTTGAACACGGTTTTGCCAAACATACCAAGCCGCTCCTGCGGCAGCCAACAGAAGAAATACGGTAAACAACAAACGTAAAAGTGTTTTCATGTTTTGCAGTTTCAATCAACGTGGCAACAGATATGATGTTTTTTACCGGAATTTCAATAGCTGCATTTTTCAGGAAAGGAAAGGCCGTCTGAAAACAGGGTTTCACACGGCCTTTAACTATACGGTATTTTTATGCGGCATGCCGGGCTTCATAACGGGAAACACATTAAACTGCTTGTTTTCTGCCGAACAATGCCTCGTGTTTGCTGCGCAACTCTTCCGCGTCCGGTTCGAAAGAAAGTTCCTGCAAAGCTCGTTGCAAGGCTTTTTCGGACACTCTCGCAGCTGCTTGGGAAACGCCGGTTTCCGGAGCATTACGCCAGATGCCTGCCAATACTTTCTGCATCACTACGCCCACTTCCAAAATACCTGCGCCGTCGCGTGCAATCGGATAGAAGGCTTCTTCCACCCATTTGCCGCAATCTTCGGGCTTGATGGATAAACGGTCGTATCGGCCTTCTTCGCCGGACGCTTCTTCAGACGGCTGCTTGGTCAACACCTTCATCATGCCCGTCATCACATTGATGGCCGTGCCCGGATCGTTAACCGCTGGAGACAAGGCACGCTGGGCGACTTCGCTCAATACCACGAAACCCCAGCTCGGGTCGAAATCATAGCCTCGCGCGCTTCCGAACACGAAGCATTTCAACAAGTCTTCGTTATCCGTTTCTCCGCCCTCTACCAACAGCAGCGGGGTATCATGCGCCACCAGTTCGCCGGGGCGCACCAAAATATGGATGCGCACATCGGAATCTTCCGCCCTGCTTTGCAGCGAAGCCATGTCGATATGGGTCAGGTAACCGCTGTGGCCCGCCTGTACCATCCGCGCCCGGTTACTGCACGAGCCGCGCCAGCCCGCGCCCATATTCGGATCGGCACGGTATTTGTCGAGCGACTCTTCTGCCGCCTTCAAAATTTTGTTGACCGTATGGGCCATACCGCCCAATTGGGAAATGGTATGCACCCAACGGATCAGGGTTACGATCAGATATGCCAATACCAATACGGTACTCACAAACAAAACGAAACGCCCGTTTTGCCCGTAAAACTCCATACCCAATGCGGTTTTGGCAATGATGGCGTAGATGAAGGCAGAAATAAAACTGGCGATGGCCGTGCGCGTGTTGTCGTCGCTCATCACCAACTCGGTAGCGCGCGGTGTGGCACCGTTGGCGGCAGACGAGAAGGCCGACACCATAATCGACAACGAGAATGTACTTACTGCCAGCATACTCGAAGCAATCACTTCAAGCAGGCTTTCCAATGTCGACAAACTGATTTGGGGGAGCAGATTGGCGGGTAACCAAATGGTGGCCAAACGCGCGCCAAACGCAAATAAAACGGCCACCAACGCCCACAAAGCAGGCGTTACCCACAAGCGGTTGCTCGGTTTTTTTAGTGCTAAAAGCCAACGGTACATCATAATTTGATTTTCCTCTTGTTTTGCTGTTTCTGCGCATAACAGATAAAACTGTTATACATCATTAGGTTATAACAAAGTTTTTTTTTACGGAGAAGGCCGTCTGAAAACGCCTGTTACACGGCAAAGTGTTTATCGAGCAACGATTCGATGGCGTTTTTTACTTCTTCGGGGCTTTTACTGCTGTCCACCAACGCATAACGCTCGGGCGCGGCGGCTGCGCGGTTCAGATAAACATCGCGCACACGGGTAAAAAATGCCGCTTCTTCCTGCTCGAAACGGTCTTTCTCGCGGCTTTTGGCGATGCGCTGCATAGATATTTCCAGAGGTACATCGAGCAACACTGTTAAATCGGGGCGCAAACTGCCCTGCACCCAATTTTCCAGCACTGCAATGTCTTCCAACGGCACGCCGCGGCCGCCGCCCTGATAAGCAAACGTCGCATCGGTAAAGCGGTCGGACACCACATGCACGCCGCGCGCCAATGCGGGCAAAATCACATCTTCAATATGCTGGCAGCGGGCGGCAAACATCAGCAGCGTTTCGGTACGCAAGCCGGCTTTCGTTGCCGGATTCAGCAGAATGTCGCGCAACGTTTCCCCCACCGGCGTGCCTCCCGGTTCGCGGGTAAACAAAACAGGCAGGTTGCGGCGTTCAAACCATTGCCTGATAACGGCCAAATTCGTAGATTTGCCCGCACCGTCGATACCGTCGAGAGTAATAAACTGTGCTTGAATCATTTTATGTAAAGTGTTCCATTATTTCAGACGGCCTTCAATAGCGGTTAAGGCCGTCTGAACGCTCAAACGTCGTATTATAACGCCAAGGCCGCCCGAAAGCGTTTTCAGACGGCCTGTTTTCTAACAAAAAAGCCAATTCGGTTGATAGCGGTTGCCGTTTACCGTTTGAGAATGTATTTGCGCACCGCCGCGTTATGCTCTTCCAAAGTATGGCTGAACTGGCTCAAGCCCGTATTATCCATTTTAGAAACAAAATACAGATATTTCGCCGACGACGGATGGGCGGCAGCCTCAAGCGCGGCCTTGCCCGGCAAAGCAATCGGCGTCGGCGTTAAACCGGCCCGGGTGTAAGTGTTGTAAGGCGTATCGCGTTGCAGATCGGCTTTGCGGATGCGGCCTTTATATACGCTGCCCATACCGTAAATCACGGTAGGGTCGGTTTGCAGGCGCATACCGATGGCCAAACGGTTAACGAACACGGCGGCAACATGGCGGCGGTCGGCTTCGTGGGCGGTTTCCTTTTCAATCAGGCTCGCCATAATCAGCAACTCATACGGATTTTTATACGGCAACCCGCTCTGGCGCTCGTCCCAAGCCGCCTGCAAATGCCGCTGCATCGTGCGGTAGGCGGTTTTATAAATCTGAAGATCGCTGCTGCCCGCGTCGATTTCGTAGCTGTCGGGGAAAAACAGCCCTTCGGGATTGCTGCTCAATGCGTTGGGATCAATCGTTTGCAGCAGTTTTTCATTGCTCCAACCGCGCGTTTCGTGCGCAATATCTTCTGTGCCGTTAATGATGCCGCGCATCTGTGAAAAACGCATACCTTCGACAATACGCACCGTAACCGAATCGGGCCGGCCGCCGCGCAGGCGTTGCAGAATCTGCCATGCGGATACTTTTTTGGGCAAACGGTACGCACCTGTGCGCAGCCGGTTGTGTACGCCCAGCAGATAAGCCGTTCCCAACAAAACATGGCGGCTGTAAATCACCCCGTCGTCGGCCAACTTACGGCTCACCGAAGCAATACCTTGGTTTTTCTCTACTTTTACGCGATAGGGTTTATCGTTGGTTTTCGGCGCAAACAGCAATGCCGACCATACCGCAACCAATAAAACAAAAAGGCACGCAAGCCATTTAAACAATTTTTTCAACATGGTAGGATTCGTTCTATCAAAGTTCGGGCGACAGTATAAAACCTTTATCGTCAATCAACACATTATTTAATACAAAGCAGCACGCCGCAGAAAAAGCTAAGTTGGCCGACTATCAAACAAAGCCGCTTACACTGCACATACTCTACATTAAATTATCGCCCAAAAGCGCAGACAGGCACGTTATTTTCCGATAAAAGGCCGTCTGAACCCACCAACCGTTTCAGACGGCCTGCCAAACCGGGCCGTTACAAACAGACAGAAAAGAAAACCATCATGGAACACAACTGGCAGCAAGGCTGGTGGCAGCCCGCAAAGCGGATCGATTCGCCCAATTTTTCACCGCGGCCCGACGGAGAAGCCGTTTCATTGGCCGTATTGCACAATATTTCCCTGCCCCCGTTCGAATACGGAAACGGCGCGGTGGAAAAACTGTTTACCAACCGCATCAACCCCGATGACCATCCCTTTTTCAGCGTGATTCACGAATTGCGCGTATCCAGCCACTTTTTCATCAACCGCACGGGAGAAACCATACAATTCGTTTCCTGCGACGACATGGCCTACCATGCCGGCCTGTCTTCGTTTCGAGGCCGCGAAAAATGCAATACGTTTTCCGTCGGCATCGAGCTGGAAGGCTGCGATTTCGAACCTTTTACCGACATACAATACCAGTCTTTAAACCGCCTGCTGCAAGCCCTCCGCAGCCGTTATCCCATCGAGGCCGTTACCGGTCATCAGGATATCGCACCAAATAGAAAAAGTGACCCCGGTCATTTTTTCAACTGGGCTAAAATACATGAAAGCGGCATAGAAATTGCCCGCATTTGAATTCATCGGCAGATTTCAGACGGCCTTAAGCCGTCTTAAGCTGTAATATAGCCCAAATTTAGCTATAATCCCGGCATAATGCACCGTTCAACCAATTAAACACGGGTTTTCAGACTTATGAGTGAAACAATTCTGATTATTGTCGTTTTAGGCTTGGCCATCATTCTCGCCATCATCGCCTACAACATGTACCAAGAAAACCAGTACCGCCAGCAGGTACGCCGCCAATTCGGCCATTCCGACAAAGATGCGCTGATGGGCAGCAAAACCGATTTTGTGCGCGACGGCAAATCGCAAGACCAAACCGGCGTGCCCTTGCGCCCCATCCGCCAAAAAGACATTTCCACTCCCGCGTTCGAGCCTAAAGACGACTTGTTTGCCGCCAAAGTTTCACAAGCCGCCGCCAACAAACCCGATGTGGAAATCGAGTACGAAGACGACTTCAAAGAGAGCGTTATCGAACCGGAAACAAAAGAAGCCGATGCCGCCTACGATTTCAAACGCGTGGCCGCACCCGTTTATTCCCAAACCAAACTTCACGGCAAACGCAAACTGCTGCTCGACCTGCACGACCTACCCAAACTCGAGCTGCCGTGGTTCGACCCGCGTTTCGACTACATGGCCTATATTTCCCTGAGCGAACCGCAAGAGCTGCACACCATTCCCCGCCTCTCCAGCCGCCACCGCTTCCAAATCGCCGGCTGCACGATGGACGACCGCTTCCAGATCGCCGAGCCGATTCCCAGCGTGTATTACCAAGGCTTTATCATCGGCCTGCAATCCATCAGCCGCAGCGGCCTGGCCACCACTCAGGAACTGGAACATTTCGGCGAGCAGGTTAACCAGTTTGCCGAGAAAATGAACGGCGGGCTGCTGCTCACCGATGTAGAAACCTTCCTTAACGTCGCCCGCCCACTCGACGAACTGTGTGCCCGCGTCGATCAAACCATCGCCATGCACTTGGTTTCGCGTGGCACCGTAAGCGGCGTGGAACTGCGCTCCGCCGTTGAACAATTGGGCTTTGAACTGGGCGTGGACGGCGCGTTCCACTTCCCCGACGAAAAAGGCGAGCCGCTGTTCACCATCGTTACCCTCGACAATTCGCCCTTTACTTCCAGCCTGCTCGACAGCCAAGCCTACCGCGGCTTCAGCATGCTGTTCGACATTCCGCATGTACCCGCAGGCGAGAAACAGTTCAACCGCTTCATGGATCTTGCCGTGAAACTTTCCAGCAACTTGGGCTTGGATTTGGTTAACGACAAACTGGAAGAGCTGTCAACCCAATGGCTGAAAGATGTCCGCACTTATGTGTTGGCACGTCAGGACGAAATGAAAAAAGTCGGCATCGAACCTGCGGGCGAACTTTCCAAACGCTTGTTTTCTTAATCCGAAGGCACAACGACCCAAGCGCACTTAAAAAAGAAAAAAGCCGTCTGAAAACTTTTCAGACGGCTTTTTTTATATAATACGGCCTATCTGTTTCAGACGGCCTTCAACATTTATTCATCAAAACCAGAGGCCGTCTGAAAAACCACTTACCTTTTTCAGACGGCCTCATCCATGAACAACACCACACGCCGCATTCAAGAACTCACCGAACAGCTCAACCGCTACGCCTACGAATACTATACCCTCGACGCACCCACCGTGCCCGATGCCGAGTACGACAGGCTTTTCCGCGAACTCGAAGCCCTCGAAGACGCACACCCCGATTTACGCCTGCCCGAAAGCCCCACCCAGCGCGTCGGCGGCATGCCTTTGGACGGCTTTGAAAGCGTGCGCCATACCGTGCCGATGCTGTCGCTGAACAATGCTTTTTCGCCGCAAGACGAAAACGGCGCATTCGATCACGCCGAAATGCTAGCGTTTGACGAGCGCGTGCGCGGCGGATTATCCGGCTCTCAACCCGAATACGTTATCGAACCCAAATTCGACGGCCTCGCCATCAGCCTGCTCTACCGCAACGGCGTGCTGGTTCAGGCGGCCACGCGCGGCGACGGCACCACCGGCGAAGACGTTACCCAAAATATCAAAACCATTGCCAATATCCCGCTGAAACTGCGCGGCGACAACCTGCCCTCGCTGCTTGAAGTGCGCGGCGAAGTGCTGATGCTCAAAGCAGATTTTGCCGCCTTAAACGAGAAACAGGCTGCCGACAATCAAAAACTGTTTGCCAACCCGCGCAATGCCGCAGCGGGCAGCCTGCGCCAACTCGATTCGCGCATCACCGCCAAACGCCGTCTGCATTTTTTCGCTTACGGCATCGCCCGCATCGAAGGCGGCGCACGTTTGGAAGAGCATATTCAAGAGCTGGCTTATTTGTCCGAACTCGGTTTCAGCCTGCCGCACGGACAATTCGGCGTTTTCCCGAATATCGCCGAAATACTGGCATTTTACGAACACATGTCGCGAAAACGCCCCGAACTGCCGTATGAAATCGACGGCATGGTGGTGAAGGTGAACAGTTTGGCGCAGCAGGAAACTTTGGGTTTCGTTTCCCGTGCGCCGCGCTGGGCCATCGCGCACAAATTCCCCGCCGAAGAAGCCTTAACCGTGGTCGAAGCGATTGACGTACAGGTCGGGCGCACCGGTGCCGTTACCCCCGTCGCCCGCTTGCAGCCGGTGTTTGTCGGCGGCGTAACCGTAACGAATGCCACGCTGCACAACGAAGGCGAAGCGCAGCGCAAAGACGTGCGCGTGGGCGATACCGTAGTAGTGCGCCGCGCGGGAGACGTGATTCCCGAAGTAGTGCGCGTGGTGTTTGAACGCCGCCCGATGCAAACCGTTACCGAAACCGTTTCAGACGGCCTGCAAGACGATTTGTTTGCCGAACCCGCCGCCGAGCAGCCCGTTTACTCCCAATACCGCCTGCCCGAACGCTGCCCGATCTGCGCCAGCGAAATCGAACGCGAAGAAGGCGAAGCCGTGGCCCGTTGCAGCGGCGGCATGTTGTGTCAGGCACAGCACGCACAAGGGCTGATTCATTTTGCCTCACGCAAAGCGATGGACATCGACGGCTTAGGCCAGCGGCAAATCGAGCAGTTGGTCGCCCAAAATCTGGTGCAGCATTTCGCCGACCTTTACCGTTTGGACGTACCGACCTTGCAGCTGATGAAAGAAAACGCCGATAAGGAACAGGCTGCCGATGCCGGCGAAACGGTTTCAGACGGCCTAAAAACAACGGCTAAAAAACAGTCGCCGACCAAATGGGCGGAAAACATCCTCGCCGGTATCGAAGCCAGCAAGCAGCCCGAACTCGCCCGTTTTCTGTTCGCCCTCGGCATCCGCCACGTCGGCGAGCGCACGGCCAAATCGCTGGCGCAGGCGTTCGGCACGCTGGAAAACGTGCGCCGCGCCCCCGAACCCGTGCTGGCCTGCCTGCCCGACATCGGTGCCGTCGTCGCCCGTTCCATCGCCCATTTTTTCGCCCAACCAGAGCAGCAGGCCATGATAGACGAACTGCTTGCCGTAGGCGTTGTTCCGCAAAACCAAGCCGTTACCCTGCCTCTTTCCCAATACGTTACTCCGGCCAAATGGCTCAGCCGCCTACCCGGTTTCAAAATCAGTGAAACCAAAGCCGCCGCCTTGTGGGATTTGGCCGGCAAAAATACAGACGGCCTGTTGAACGACAATGCGTTGAATGCCGACTGGCAACAATGGCGCAACCAACCCGAAAATGCAGCCCTTTTACTATCTATGCGGCAGTTTCTGGAACAAATGCCGTCTGAAAACGAAGCATCCGTTTCAGACGGCCTCAACCAAGCCGTTGCCGGTAAAACTTTCGTACTCACCGGCACGTTGCCGACGCTGAAACGCGACGAAGCGCAAGCCATGATTGAAGCGGCGGGCGGGAAAGTGTCCGGCAGCGTATCGAAAAAAACCGATTATGTGGTCGCGGGCGAAGCGGCGGGCAGCAAACTGGAAAAAGCCCATGCGCTGGGGGTGGCGGTGTTGGATGAAGCGCAGTTGATGACTTTATTGGCTTGAGGATAAAACCGCATTAATGATGAAGGCGGTACAAAATTTATCGCTTAAATTTGGAACTCATTTCAAACTTTATTATTAAAAACTTGTCGTATTGCCAAGCACATTTAAGGAGACATAATGAAACCGATTAAAAAAGCCGTATTTCCCGTTGCCGGTATGGGCACGCGCTTTCTGCCGGCCACCAAAGCCAGCCCCAAAGAAATGCTGCCGATTGTTGATAAGCCTTTGATCCAATATGCCGTAGAAGAAGCCGTGGCCGCCGGTTGCACCGAAATGGTGTTCGTAACCGGCCGCAACAAACGCAGCATCGAAGACCACTTCGACAAAGCCTACGAACTGGAAACCGAGCTGGAGCAGCGCAACAAAGAAAAACTGCTGACACATGTGCGCGACATTCTGCCGCCCGAAATTACCTGCCTGTATATCCGCCAAGCCGAAGCATTGGGGTTGGGACATGCCGTGTTATGCGCCAAAGCCGCCGTCGGCGACAACCCGTTTGCCGTGATTCTGGCCGACGACCTGATCGACGCACCGCAAGGCGCATTGAAGCAGATGGTGGATATCTACAACCAAACCGGCAACAGCGTTTTGGGCGTAGAAACCGTTGACCCTTCGCAAACCGGCTCATACGGTATCGTTGAAATCGAAAACCTTAAAAACTACAAACGCATCACCAATATCGTTGAGAAACCCAAGCCCGAAGAAGCGCCTTCCAATCTGGCCGTGGTCGGACGCTACATTCTCACCCCGCGCATTTTCGACCTGCTTACCAACCTGCCGCGCGGTGCCGGCAACGAAATCCAACTTACCGACGGCATTGCCCGCCTGTTGGATCACGAGTTTGTGCTGGCACACAATTTCGAAGGCACCCGCTACGACTGCGGCAGCAAAATCGGTTATCTGGAAGCTACCCTCGCCTACGGTTTGAAGCACCCCGAAACCGGCGACGCCTTCCGCGAATTGTTGAAACAATACGCAGAAAAAGCCTGATCTTTGCGCTTACCGGGCTAACGTTGTAACCGCCGCCGTTAAATAAAACAAGGCCGTCTGAAAATATGGTTTCAGACGGCCTCATCCGTAATAACAACCGATATCAAAAAGATTGTGCGGTATAATTTGCCCGCATCAGCCAACCGGCATCAACACGGCACAACTTCCATATCCTGAGGCGAATTGTAATTCATAAACGCTGCGTCGTCGGGAAACATCACCGGCACGGCATGTTCTTGCTCCAACCAACCGCGCATCGTGCGCAAACCCGTTTGCAGGTAATCAGGCGTGCTTTGCAGCGTTTGCGGCCGCACAAACATCACGCTGTAATGCTTTTTCGATATCGTTTCGGCAAAAAAAGCATGGGCCGAAGTATGTTTCCCTGCTGCCTGAAGAAACCGCTCAACCAAATCGGGCGGCAGCTTCAAGGTATCGCACGGCACTATCAGCAGCCAATCCGCTTTCGCCAACTGGATATCGCTTGCCGCCGTACCCAACGCCGCCAACGGCCCCAAACCCTGCCATTGGCGCGCATCTGCAAACACATGCGGTGTGCGTTGTGCGTATTCTTCCATATTGCGGTTCACGCTGATGGCAATATTGTCAACCTGCGGGTTAACCGCATCAATAACATGATCGATAAAAGCCTTTTCCCCGTACAACATCAATCCCTTGTCTTGCCCGCCCATGCGCCGGCCTTCGCCGCCGGCCATAATCAATGCACTTACCGTCATCGTTTATTTCTCCCATTGAGACACAGCCTCCGCATCGCTTTGTTTGGCCTCTACCCAACGCTCGAGGCCGTCTGAAAAAGTTTCCTTCTTCCAAAACGGTGCTTCGGTTTTCAAGTAGTCCATAATAAATTCAGCAGCCGCAAATGCCGCTTTGCGGTGCTCCGACGCCGTCAGCACCAAAACGATTTGGTCATCGGCCGACAAACTGCCGACACGGTGCACCACCGTACACGCACTCAGCGGCCAGCGTTGCGCGGCCGTCTGAACGATACGGGCGATTTCGTTTTCGGTAACTTCGGGATAATGCTCTAAAAAAAGATGCGCCAAAGGCGTTTCGGTATCGCGGTCGCGCACCAAACCCACAAAGCCCGCGACCGCACCGGTGTTGGCTCCCTTTGCCAACAGCGCATCATATTCGCTTTGCAGGTTGAAATCTTCGGTTTGAACTCTGATAACCGCTTTCATGGTCAGCCCCCCGTTACCGGAGGCAGCAACCCCACTTCCGCCCCATCCGGGATCTCGTCTTCCCATGTGCCGATTTTCTTGTTTACCACCAAACGGAAAATCCGGTCTTCCGCCAACGCGCTTTCCCATTCGCTGCCGCGCGCGCGCAGCAATGCCAGCAGATCATGTCCGTTTCCGCCCGCCCACGCCAAGCTTTCGCGGGCAGTATTCAGGTTCTGTTTCAGCACACCGAAATATAAAATCGTAATCATAAACGCTAAACCTTTTGAAACCCGTATAACACGTTGCTTTCAGCATACTTCTCAAAAACCCAAATTATCCTGCCTCAAGCTATCCGTATATTAAATAAAGTTTCAATTTGTTAAGGTTGATATAAATTTTCACTTATGCGATTTTACACGAAACACAGCGGGCTTCCAGCAAATCATCTCGATTAAAGTTTGATTTTTTTCATATTTAACACACTGAAAACATTATTTTTTATCACAAAATGCTTTGAGACCCCTGCTTGATATAAATCAAACAACTGCTTTTTAACGATGAATAAAAACATCAAAACAAGCATTTCTTAACTTCTCTTCAACAAATCTTTTATAAAAAAACCCGATATCTTTGCAAAACTCCCTGAATGCGGAGGCCGTTCAAGGCGCAGCAACGCCGTAGCAGAAGTTAAGTTGATTGACTATATATGTATTCATTCGCAACCATAAAACACCATCCCATATAAATGGCTATTTGATCTTGCGCAAATCATTTGTCAAAGACAGCAGGCCGTCTGAAAGCCGCAATTCTTTTCAGACGGCCTTTTCGGTAGAATAAGCAAGGATTTATATTCAAAAATAATATTCAAGCGATGTTTTCCGTTCCAACCTAAAAAAGGATACCGACATGGACAACAAACTCGGCTTCAAACCGATACCCGCAACCATTGCAGTAGGATTGGCCTTATTGATTTGGTTCGTGATTCCCATACCCGAAGACGTCACTCCTCAAGCATGGCATCTATTGGCCATGTTTGTGGGCGTGATTGCCGCCATTATCGGCAAAACCATGCCGATTGGTGCGCTTTCGATGGTGGCGATTATGCTGGTGGCCGTTACCGGCGTTACCGCCGAAAAGCCCGCCGATGCCATTAAAGATGCTTTGAGCAGTTTCGCCAGCCCGTTGATTTGGCTGATTGGCGTGTCCATCATGATTTCGCGCGGCATTCTGAAAACCGGCTTGGGCGCGCGCATCGGTTATCTGTTTATTTCTCTGTTCGGCAAAAAAACCTTGGGCATCGGTTACAGCCTGGCCTTATCGGAACTGCTGCTCGCCCCCGTTACGCCGAGCAACACCGCACGCGGCGGCGGTATTATCCACCCCGTAATGAAAGCGATTGCCTCCAGCTACGATTCCGACCCCGAAAAAGGCACGCAAGGCCGCATCGGTAAATATTTGGCTTTGGTGAACTATCACAGCAATCCGATTACTTCGGCCATGTTCATCACGGCCACCGCGCCCAACCCGCTGGTAGTCGACATTATCGCCAAAGCCACCCATTCCGACATTCAGCTAAGCTGGGGCACTTGGGCGTTGGCTATGTTGCTGCCCGGTTTGGCGGCGATGTTTTTAATGCCGCTGGTGCTCTATTTCATCTATCCGCCCGAAATCAAAGAAACGCCGAATGCCGCACAGTTTGCCAAAGAACGGCTGAACGAATTGGGAGCGATGAACCGCGGCGAAAAAATCATGCTCGGCATTTTCGCGCTGCTGCTGATCTTATGGGCGGGCGTGCCTGCCATGCTGTTCGGCAGCGGTTGGAAAGTCGATGCCACCACCACCGCCTTTATCGGCCTTTCGCTGCTGCTGCTTTCCGGCGTGCTGTCTTGGGACGACATCCTTAAAGAAAAAAGCGCATGGGACACCGTAACCTGGTTTGCCGCGCTCGTGATGATGGCCACTTTCTTGAACAAACTCGGCCTGATCGCATGGTTTTCCGGCGTATTGGAAAACAGCATCGAACATCTCGGTTTGGGCTGGGTAGGGGCATCGGCACTGTTATTGCTGGCCTATATGTACGCGCACTATATGTTTGCCAGCACCACCGCCCACATCACCGCCATGCTCGGCGCTTTCTACGCCGCCGGTATCGCCTTGGGCGCACCGCCCATGCTGTTCGCCCTGCTGATGGCGGCCGCCTCCAGCATCATGATGACGCTTACCCACTACGCCACCGGCACGTCGCCCGTGATTTTCGGCTCGGGCTATACCACGCTGGGCGAATGGTGGAAAGCCGGCTTCGTGATGAGTGTCGTCAATTTGCTGGTGTTCATCTTTATCGGCGGCGTTTGGTGGAAAGTGCTGGGTTATTGGTAACAAGTGTTCATATTAACGAGGCCGTCTGAACGTTGAACTGTTATCCAATATTTGAACGAGTTTAAGAATCTCTCAAACAGTCTTTTCAAGCTGAGTTCTGTGGGCAACAGAACTCAGCTTTTTTAAGTTCAAACTGATGCATTCATGATTGCATGAGTCAATCAACTTATTTTGAATACAAGGCGGCAAGCCGCAGACATGATAAGGGATACGGAGCCGATTCTGTTGCCGCTGTGGCAGCTTAACAATCGTTCTCTTTAAGCCAAGCAAAGCAACGCCTAAGCCAAGCAAAGCCGTAGTAAAATCAAGTTAATTGACTACGGTTATCCGCCGGTTAATCGGATAAACCCGACAAACGGCCTGTATCCATGGCAATCATCCGCTCTTCATTGGTCGGCACCACCAAAACGGCAGGGCTGTGTCCGGCTTGGCTGATCATGCCCGATGCGCCGAAACGGGTGGCTTCATTGGCTTTTTCGTCGATGGTCAGCCCCATAAAACCCAGATAGCCGACGGTTTTGCTGCGCACGACATCCGAATTTTCACCGATTCCGCCTGTAAACACCAAAGCGTCTATGCCGCCGGTAGCCACTGCCATGGCGGCAATGTATTTGGCCAAACGGTAAGTCATCACTTCCAAAGCCAGCTTGGCACCTTCATGGCCTTCTTCCGCTGCCTCTTGAATGGTTCGGCAATCGTTGGAAAGCTCGGAAATACCGAGCAGGCCGGATTTTTTGTTCAATAAATCGGTGACGGCTTTGATGTCCATGCCGGCGTTTTCGGCCAAAAACGAATAAGTGCTGGGGTCGATATCGCCACTGCGCGTGCCCATTACCAAACCTTCCAGCGGGGTAACGCCCATGCTGGTGTCTTTCGATTCGCCGTTTTTCACCGCACACACCGATGCGCCGTTGCCCAAATGGGCAATCACCAGCGAACAATCGGTAACGTCTTTGCCGAGAATTTTAGCGGCGGTAGGGGCAACGTAACGGAAGCTGGTGCCGTGGAAACCGTAGCGGCGGAAACCGTATTTGCGGTAGAGCTCCTGCGGCACGGCGTAGGTGTAGGCATGTCGGGGCATGGTTTGGTGGAAGGCGGTGTCGAACACGCCCACATTGGTCAGGCCGGGGAAAATGCTTTGTGCCGCGCGGATGCCGGTAAGGTTGGCGGGATTGTGCAGAGGGGCGAGCGGAATACATTCTTCGAGCGTGGCGATAACGTCGTCGTCGATTACCACCGAACCGCTGTATTTTTCGCCGCCGTGCACCACACGGTGGCCGATGGCCTGAACCAGATTTTGTAGGTCATGCGTTTTCAATTCTTCCAACAAAGCTTCCACCGCGCCGGTATGGTCGTGCCTGCCCGACAGGCTCACTTCGTGTTTTTCGCCGTCTTTCCTGTTTACGAACCACGAACCGCGGTCAACCGGCCGAACATGCGGATGCTCGAAATACTTAAACGTAATATAAGCTTCGGGAGTAGTGAGCTTTTCGGCCAAGCAGCTTAAAATCACTTCGCCGCTATGGTTGTCGATCAACGCGCCTTTCAGCGATGAGCTGCCGCAGTTTAATACCAAAATCAGCTTGTCGGACATGGTTTCTCCTTTTCAGTTTATTTCTTATCGTGAATCTATCGAATATGATAGTTGCCGGTTTTGCTGCCCGATACGGCCTACCGACAACAGCTGACGAATGTAGTTTAAGCATCTGCCGCATGTAAAATGCTTTCTTTAAATGGCTTCCATCAGAAAAAATGATGGCACGCCATTTATGCCGTGCAAAACGATTGAATATTTGTTTTAGAGCGGCCATGTCTTTATACTTCGACAATCTCCGCCTTCGGTTCAGACGGCCTGCCGTATGTTGCCGTTTTGAATTTTAAAACGCCGCCGCCCGGTTTGCGCTTGACGGAAAGCGCAGCCGCAAAACCGAAATGCCGTCTGAAAAAACTTTTAAGAAAGCCGATTATGTCTGATATTTTGAATAAAATCCTTGCCACCAAAGCCGAAGAAGTGGCCGCCGCCAAAACCGCCGTGCCGTTTGAAACCATCCGCAGCCAAGCCGCCGATGCCGAGCCTGCCCGAGGCTTCACCGATGCTATTCACGCCAAACACCGCGCCGGCCTGCCCGCAGTAATTGCCGAAATCAAAAAAGCCAGCCCCTCCAAAGGGTTGATTCGCGCCGATTTCAATCCGGTTGATATTGCACGGGCTTACGAGCGCGCCGGAGCCGCATGTTTGTCGGTGTTGACCGACGAACAGTATTTCCAAGGTTCGCCCGAATATTTGAAACAGGTTAAAGCAGCCGTTTCGCTGCCCGTGTTGCGCAAAGATTTTATTATCGACGACTACCAGATTTACCAAGCCCGCGCTTGGGGTGCGGATGCCGTTTTGCTGATTGCCGCCGCTCTCGAAGCCGAAGAGTTGGAGCGTTTCGAACAAACCGCCCATGCGCTGGGCATGTCGGTATTGCTCGAACTGCACGACCCTTCCGAATTGGAAAAATGCCGCCGCCTGACCACTCCGCTTTGGGGCGTAAACAACCGAAACCTGCGCACATTCGATGTTTCTTTACAGCAAACATTGGATTTATTGCCCGAACTGAGCGGCAAAACCGTCGTAACCGAAAGCGGCATCCGCAATAAAGAGGATGTTGATTTTATGCAAAGCCACGGCGTCCGCACTTTCCTGATTGGCGAAACCTTTATGCGTGCAGACGATATTGAAGCGGCGGTTAAGTTACTGTTTTGAATAAACAACACAAACGGTTTCAATGAATATATCGTAAAATAAGCAAAGGCCGTCTGAAATGTTCAGACGGCCTTTGCTATTGATTCGAATACCGAAGTATTCAGGTATCAGATAGAAGCGTTTACAAACGCAACCAACTGACCTTTGGCCAATGCGCCCACTTTAGTGGCTACGTTTTGACCGTCTTTGAACACCATCAACGTAGGAATACCGCGTACACCGAATTGGCTCGGGGTTTGCTCGTTTTCATCGATGTTCACTTTAACCACTTTCAGACGGCCTTCAAATTCGGCGGCTACTTCGTCCAAAATCGGAGCAATCATTTTGCAGGGGCCGCACCACGGTGCCCAGAAATCCAATAATACGGGTACGTCTGATTTCAAAACGTCTTGCTCGAAAGTAGCATCGGTAGCGTGTACGATTAAATTGCTGCTCATATTCTGTTCCTTTAAATGATGATGAATGAAAGCCATTCGATTAGCTTATGACCGCTAGCATAGAGGCTGGCCGCTAAAATTTCAAGGGCTGCAATGGGCTAATAGTTTTTGAGTATAGTCCGCATCAGGTTTGGCAAACACTTCTTCCAACATGCCCTGCTCCACCACCCTGCCGTCTTTCAACACCATCACGCGGTGCGACAAGGCGCGAATTACGGCCAAATCGTGGCTGATGATGATTAAGCTCAAGCCGTGTTTGCTTTGCAAATCAGCCAGTAATGCCAAAATCTGCTGCTGCCACTGCACATCGAGCGCGCTGGTGGGTTCGTCGAGCACCAGCACTTTCGGGTGCACGATAATGGAGCGGGCAATCGCCAGCCGCTGCCTTTGGCCGCCTGAAAAAGCATGCAGATAGCGGTCGAGAATATCTTCGGGCAAGCCGACTTGTTGCAGCACTTCCACCACACGGGAGCGCATGGTTTCGCGGCTCATTTTCGGCTCGTGCACGCGCAGGGCTTCGGAAACGATCTCAAACACATTCATGCGTGGGTTGAACGCGCCGAACGGGTCTTGAAACACCATCTGCACTTCTTTACGCAGCAACGGCTGCCAAGCCTGCCCGTTGATTTTCAGACGGCCTTCCGATTCCATCAAACGCATCACCGCCTTAGCCAATGTGGTTTTGCCGCTGCCGCTTTCGCCGATAATTCCCAGCGTTTCGCCCGCTTTCAAATCGAACGACACCGGTTCGAGTAGCGTTTTGCGCCGTTTTTTAAACCAACCCGCCTGCTCGCTCACGGCCACGCTGATGCGTTCCGCCTCCAACACGGTTTCGGCACCTTCGGCCACAGGCTGCACCTGTCGTACTGCTCCGGCGTTCAGCAGCATTTTAGTGTATTCGTGCTGCGGACGGGCAAACACCTGCGCGGCCTCGCCTTGCTCGACAATCCGCCCGTGCCGCATCACGGCGATATCGTCGGCGAAACGGCGCACCAAATTCAAATCGTGGCTGATGTACACCAAAGTCATGTTGTGGCCGGCCTGCAAGCGCGAAAGCAAATCGAGAATCTGCGCCTGCACGGCCACATCCAGCGCGGTAGTCGGCTCGTCGGCAATCAGCAATTTAGGCTCCGCCGCCACCGCCATCGCAATCATCGCCCGCTGCCGCTGACCGCCCGAAAGCTGAAACGGAAAGGCAGACACCTTCTCTTCGGGATTCCGAATACCCGTCTCCGCCAGCAATTCCACCGCCCGCACCCACGCCTGCTTGGGCGGCAGGCCCAGATGCAGCGTCAAGACTTCGGCAATCTGCTTGCCCACGCGCATCACGGGGTTCAACGCCGTCATCGGTTCCTGAAACACCATACCGATTTCCCTGCCGCGCCATTTTTGCAATTCACGCGGCGGTTTATCGAGCAGGTTTTCGCCGTTGAATTTCAGACGGCCTTCAAACGACACCGCCGGATTCAACTGCATCATGCCCTGCGCCAACACAGTTTTACCGCTGCCGCTCTCGCCTACAATCGCCAACTTTCGGCCTTGTTTGACGTTGAGGTTGATGTCGTGCAGCACCTGCTTGCCGGGGAAAGAGGCGTTTAGGTTTTGGATTTCGAGAATGTTCATTTACTTTTTTTCATGTATCTTCAATGCTGTTTTCAGACGGCCTCACTCAACTCCGCGCCCTAACATCAAACGCATACCGCAGCCCTTCGCCTATCATCACCAGCAGCAACAGCATCACCGTCAACGCGCCGACGGCCGACAGGCCTATCCACCATGCGTCGAGATTGTCTTTGCCTTGCGCCAGCAGTTCGCCCAAGCTGGCTTGCGAAGCGGGTACGCCCAAGCCGAGGAAGTCGAGGCTGGTTAAGGCCAGCACCGCGCCGGAAATGCGGAACGGCAGAAACGCCAGCACCGGCGTTAAGCTGTTGGGCAGAATGTGCCGCCACATAATCGTGCGGTTGCCCACGCCCATGCTTTTTGCCGCCAGCACATAATCGGCCTGACGGTTTTTGAGAAACTCGGCACGCACGTAGTCCGACAAGCCCATCCAGCCGAACAGCGACAGAATTACCAGCAGCACCAGCAGGCCGGGATTGAAAAACGACGATAAGATAATCAGCAAATAAAGCTCGGGCAGCCCTCCCCAGATTTCCAAAAACCGCTGCATTACCAAATCGACCTTGCCGCCGAAATAGCCTTGTACCGCGCCTGCCAGCACGCCGATAAGGGTGGTTACGGCGGTTAAGGCCAGCGC
This sequence comes from Neisseria sp. 74A18, assembly GCF_001308005.1. Classification (NCBI taxonomy): domain Bacteria; kingdom Pseudomonadati; phylum Pseudomonadota; class Betaproteobacteria; order Neisseriales; family Neisseriaceae; genus Neisseria; species Neisseria sp. 74A18. The sequence goes on along the minus strand of NZ_LGZA01000001.1, from coordinate 63,444 downwards.
AAACAGCAGCGAATCGCGAAAGCCGTACACCAACCGTGCCAACACGTCGCGCCCGCGGTCGTCGGTGCCGAGCCAATGGGTTTCAGACGGCCTCGCGGGGTCGGGCTGTGTGTCGAAATCGTTGAGGGTGTCGGCATCATAAGGATTGGGCAGATAAACGGCGTAGTTGCCGTTGGAAGTGATATTTTGCCGCACCAAAGGGTCGAGGTAATCGGCGGGCGTATCGAAATCGCCGCCGAACTCGGTTTCATGATAGGTGTTGACGAGCGGGAAGTAATATTGGCCGTTGTAGTGTATCCATAACGGTTTGTCGTTGCTCCAAAGCGGCGCGGCCAAAGCAATCACAAACAACACGGCCAGCAGCCTCAAGGCCAGCCAGCCGCGTTTGTGTTGTTTGAATGCCTGCCATGCTTGGGAAGAAAAATTTTTCTGCATATCGGATAGGGGTGGGCTGTAAGGCCGTCTGAAAATATTAAATGGTTAACTGGAAGAGAAACTCGGCCACTCTGTCTGCCAATTCTTCATGCGGTAATATGCTTTCCATAATGTCCGCCATCAAAAACAATGTCGGTTACGTTATTTATACGCCAGTTTTTTCAATTCTGCTTAATGGGCGGAAATCACACGTTTGGCACTGTGCATAACCAGTCTTTTGGTCGCCTCGTTGTCTTGCAATACCATGCCGACCACTTTGGCACCGTCATGTTTATGCTTTTGGCTGTCTGCAGGAATATCGTTTAAACGTTTAATCATGGTTTGTCTCCCGATTAAAATGATTCAGGCCGTCTGAAATCTTTTCCCGACCTATTTCTGCCCGCCAAAATGAATGCGTGGATCCACCCACGAATAAGAAATGTCCGACAGCAGCTTCGCCAGCAAACCCATCAGCGTAAACACATACAGCGTGCCCATCACCACCGGATAATCGCGTTTAATTACCGATTCATAAGAGAGCAAACCCAAGCCGTCGAGCGAAAACAGCGTTTCAATCAGCAGACTGCCGGTAAAAAATGCGCCGATAAAGGCGGCGGGAAAGCCGGTAATCAGCGGAATCATAGCGTTGCGGAACACATGTTTCATTAAAATCTGCTTTTCCGGCAAACCTTTGGCGCGGGCGGTGTACACATACTGGCGGCGGATTTCTTCGAGAAACACATTTTTGGTGAGCACCGTCATCACCGCCAGATTGCCCGCCACCGAAGCGGTAATCGGCAAGGCCATGTGCCACAGATAATCGGTTATTTTCGCGCCCCAACCGAGTGTTTCCCAATCATCGCTCACCAAACCGCCCTGCGGAAACCATGCGAAGAAGCTGCCGCCGCCGAACAACACCAGCAACACCAAACCCAGCACAAAAGGCGGAATGGTGTAGCCCACCAAAATCACGATGCCCGATACCGCATCAAACCGCGAACCGTCGCGCACCGCCTTAGCAATGCCCAGCGGGATACAAATCAGATAAGTCAGAAAAAACGTCCACAAGCCCAAGCTCATCGACACCGGCATCTTTTCTTTCACCAATTCCAGCACCGTTTGATGATGGAAAAAACTCTCGCCCAAATCAAAACGGGCAAACCGCGATACCATGTCGAAAAAGCGCGTGAGCGGCGGTTTGTCGAAACCGTATAAAGCATTGAGCGCGGCCATATCGTCGGCACTCAAGCCGCCCCCGCGCTTCAATACGCCGCCGGCCTGTGCTGCCGTTTCGCCGCCGACTCCGCCTTGCGTGAGCTGCTGCACCATCTGCTCTACCGGCCCACCGGGCACGAACTGGATCACGGCAAACGTTACCGCCAAGATGCCCAACAGCGTAGGCACCAGCAAGAGCAGACGATGAAAAATATACCGCCACATAGGGTTTTGTCCGAAATAAAAGAATCAAAAGATGCGGGCATCTTATCAAGATTGAGGCCGTCTGAAAACGACAGGGGTTTTCAGACGGCCTTCAAGGTTACGCTCAGTTGGCGTAGCGGCGTTTTTGCCGCGTTAACCGTTTCGATGCTTAAGCGGCAAAACGCTTGGCTACTTCGTCCCAGTTAACGATTTCCCAAAAGCCTTTCAAGTAGTTGGGGCGGCTGTTGCGGTAGTCGATGTAGTAAGCATGTTCCCACACGTCGCAAGTGAGCAACGGGGTGTTTTCGGTGGTTAACGGGGTAGCGGCGTTGGAAGTGGAAACCAAATCCAGCTCGCCGGAAGGTGTTTTCACTAACCAAGCCCAGCCTGCGCCGAATGTGCCTGCGGCACAGGTATTGAACGCTTCTTGGAACTGCTCGAAGCTGCCCCATTTCGCATCAATGGCCGCGGCCAACTCGCCCGAAGGCTTGCCTTGCCCTTTGGGGGTGAAACCCAGCCAGTAGAAAGTATGGTTCCAAGTTTGCGCGGCATTGTTGAACACGCCGCCAGAAGATTTTTTTACAATCTCTTCCAAAGAAGCATTTTCAAATTCGCCGCCTTTAATTTGGTTGTTCAGATTGGTAATGTAGGTTTGGTGGTGTTTGCCGTAGTGGTATTCCAAAGTTTCTTTAGAAAGATGGGGTTCCAAAGCATCCAAGGCATACGGCAGTTCGGGTAATTTGTGTTCCATTTGTATTTTCCTGTGGTTATGGTTTATGGTTGTTGCCGCCTTTTTGCACGGCGGCTTCGGCAGAGTTTACCCTGTTTGTTTTTCAAGTCCAATCCGGCATATGCAGAATGCTGTATTTAAAGGGGAATAAAAAATCAGGCATGCCGGATAACACCTTTGCCCTTAATGCTAAGGCATCAAACCAAGCCCACGATGCAGACCACTATCAATGTGAGCAATATGGTGAGCGCACAGCCTAATTTGGCCACCACGCCGATGATAAAACCGATAAACGTGCCGACGCTGACTTTGCCTGCCGCCCATAAATCCTTACGCGCCCACAGCTCGCCCGCACCCGCACCCACCAAAGGCCCCAGCAGCAGCCCGGGCAGCGAGAAAAACGCGCCCACCAACCCGCCTATCAATGCTCCCCACACCGCCTGCTTGCTGGCACCTGTAAATTTCGCGCCCAGCATACCCGCCACATAATCCGTAGCCGTACCCAACACCGTTACCACCGCCAGAAAAATCAGCGTGTTGGTGGTAACAACCTGATAATCGCCTGCATATCCGAGCAGCCATGCTCCGGCAAACATCAGCCCCAAGCCCGGAATGGCGGGATAAATGGTGCCGAGCAAGCCGACAAACAGAAAAATCAGGCCGAGAACAATCAGAATCGTTATCATGGGGTATCCTTAAAAAAATAAAAATCTTATCGAACCATATCGCCGAAACGGCGGCAGAGGCCGTCTGAACGCCGTGTATGCCGCAACAGGCCGAAATCTCAGCACCACGCAACTCAATAACAAGCCGCAGAGAGGGTGTGCAAAGGTATCCAAACTCGTGAGAAAACCGCAGTCGGCATATTTGCGGCAGTATTGTAGTCATGAATATGCCTGCCGCGATGCTTTATTACAATATTTAAACGATGCAGACGGCCTCTTAGCCAAACACTCAAAATAAAATATAATGTCCGACACCTGCGCCCCAAGGCCGCAGCTGCATCGGCCGGCCGTCTGAAAACCATTCCGCAAAAGTGAGAAAAACATGACCACCCTATCGCAATTTCTGCCCCAACATTTAAATCACCACCATATTCCCAATGCCTTAGGCAGCGTGTTCGAATCCGTTGTCGCCGCTTGCGCCCAAATCAACGGCAAAGTGCGTCAGGGCGCATTGGCCGGCGTGTTGGGTGAGGCCGGCACGGGCAATGTTCAGGGAGAAGACCAGAAAAAGCTCGATGTGATTGCCAACGACATCCTTATACACGTTTTACAAGCCAACCCGAATGTGGCGGGCTTGGCCAGCGAAGAAGAAGACGAATTTGTTGCCTGCAACGAAAACGGCGCTTATCTCGTTTTGTTCGACCCTTTAGACGGCTCGTCCAACATTGATGTGAATATTTCCGTAGGCACGATTTTCTCGATTCTCGCCAAACCCGAAGGCGCACTGACCACCGAATCGTTCCTGCAAAAAGGCCGCGAACAGGTGGGCAGCGGCTATGTGCTCTACGGCCCGCAAACCCAGCTGGTGTTTACCTTGAAACACGGCGTGTTTGTGTTTACGCTCGATTCAGACGGCCAATTCGTGCAAACCCAAGCCGAACCCAAAGTGCCGGAGCAAACCAAAGAATTTGCCATCAATATGTCGAACCAGCGCCATTGGTTTGCGCCCATGCAGCAATACATTGCCGAGCTTTTGGCGGGCGACACCGGCGTGCGCGGCAAAAACTACAATATGCGCTGGGTGGCCTCGATGGTGGCCGAAATCCACCGCATTCTGATGCGCGGCGGCGTGTTTATGTATCCGCAAGACGCACGCGACCCCGGCAAACCCGGCAAACTGCGCCTGATGTACGAAGCCAACCCCTTGAGCTTGGTATTGGAACAGGCGGGCGGAGCCAGCAGCAACACCGTTCAAAATATGCTCGACATCCAACCCGAAGGGCTGCACCAGCGCGTATCGGTGGTAATGGGCAGCCGCGAAGAAGTCGAATACGTTAACAAGCTGCACCAACAATAACAACGCCCGCATCCATCTCCGATTATTGAGCGCATCGGTTATCGAGGCCGTCTGAAAACGCCGTTTGAGGTTTTCAGACGGCCTGATACCTTTATTGAACAGCCCTCTACCCTGCTCGCCATCTGAAATTGCCATTCATTATTTCTTGCTGCAACTCCTCCCGCTAAGCCGCATCAAACCGCTGCCGAAAAGTCTGCATTGCGGTAAAATGGCGGTTTTTATTTTTCACGCGAAACCACACCATGAAAGCCAGTCAATTTTTCATTTCCACTTTAAAGGAAGCCCCTGCCGAAGCCGCTCTCGCCAGCCACAAACTGATGCTGCGCGCCGGGTTGATCAAAGCCAATGCTTCGGGTTTGTACACATGGATGCCTATGGGTTTGCGCGTATTGCGTAAAGTCGAAAACATCGTGCGCGAAGAAATGAACCGTGCCGGCGCGGTGGAGCTGCTGATGCCGGTGGTGCAACCCGCCGAATTGTGGCAGGAAAGCGGCCGCTGGGAATTTTACGGCAAAGAACTGCTGCGCCTGAAAGACCGCCACGACCGCGATTTCTGTATGGGCCCCACCTGCGAAGAAGTGATTACCGACATCGTGCGCAAAGAAATCACCAGCTATAAACAGCTGCCGAAGAATTTCTACCACATCCAAACCAAATTCCGCGACGAAGTCCGCCCCCGTTTCGGCGTGATGCGCGCACGCGAATTTGTGATGAAAGATGCCTATTCATTCCACAGCGATTATGAATCGCTGGTGCGCGACGGCTATCAGCCTATGTACGATGCCTATTGCCGCATTTTCAACCGCTTGGGCTTGAACTACCGCCCCGTAGCCGCCGACACCGGCAGCATCGGCGGCACCGGCTCGCACGAATTCCAAGTGTTGGCCGAAAGCGGAGAAGATGTGATTGCATACAGCGACCAATCCGATTTCGCCGCCAATGTCGAACTGGCACCGACCCTGCCGCAACAAGGCGAACGTGCCGCCGCCACCGCAACCTTAACCAAAGTGCACACGCCGAATGTAAAAACCATTGCCGACTTGGTGGCGTTTTTGAACGTGCCGATTGAAAAAACGCTCAAATCCATCGTGGTGGAAGGCGAAGAAGAAGGCGAATTGGTGTTGCTGCTGTTGCGCGGCGATCACGAGTTCAACGACATCAAAGCCGAAAAACTCGCCGGCGTGAAATCACCCTTGGCTATGGCTACCCCAGCCGCCGTTCAGACGGCCTTCGGTGCCAACGGCGGCTCGCTCGGACCCGTCGGCTTCACAGGCAAAGTGTATGCCGATTTTGCCGTTGAAAAACTGGCCGATACCGTGATCGGTGCCAATGAAGACGACTACCACTACACCGGCTTTAACTTCGGCCGCGACTGCCCCGAACCTGAATTTGTCGATTTGCGCAATGTGATCGAAGGCGACCCCAGCCCCGACGGAAAAGGCCGTCTGAAACTGGCGCGCGGTATCGAAGTCGGCCATGTTTTCCAACTGCGCGACAAATATTCCAAAGCCCTGAACACCACCTTCCTCGATAACAACGGCAAAGCGCAAATCATGGAAATGGGCTGCTACGGCATCGGCATCACCCGCATCGTAGCCGCCGCCATCGAGCAGAACAACGACGAACGCGGCATCATTTGGACAGATGCGATGGCACCGTTTGAAGTGGTGATCGTGCCGATGAACTACAAAAAATCCGACAGCGTGCGCGAAGCTGCCGACACACTCTACGCCGAATTGTTGGCCAAAGGCGCGGATGTGTTGCTGGACGATCGTGACGAACGCGCAGGCGTGTTGCTGAACGACTCCGAACTGTTGGGCATTCCGCACCGCATCGTTATCGGCGACCGCGCGTTGAAAGAAGGCAACGTCGAATACGCTAAGCGTACCGACAGCGAAGCGCAAAGTGTGGCTGTTGGCGAAGTAGCCGCCAAAGTGTTGGAGGCTTTGGGTAAGTCAAACTAACCGTGTGATGCCACACGAGGCCGTCTGAAATTATTTCAGACGGCTTTTTTATTAAAAACCATGTATAGCCAATCAGCTTAATTTTTGATACAAGCCAGCAAGCCGCAGGCAGTATAGCTGGTACGGCATCGATTCTGTTGGCTTACCCGATCACTCCTTTAAGCTAAGGCGCAGCAATGCCGTAGTAAAAGTTAAAAAGTTAAGTGGATTGACTATAGCGGATCAACTTAAAAATAGTACGTCCGTCATACTCGGGCTTGACCCGAGTATCTTGAGTTTCAGCAAGTTTGAGACCTTTGCAAAACCGCCAGATGCGGATGCAGTTCAAGGCGTAGCAACGCAGCGAGTGCAGACATATCATATAGATAGGCAAACGAGCGAGCAGCGCACAACGCAGAAATGCGCCGCAGATGGGGGTTTTGCAAAGGTCTCAGTTTGGGAGATACTCGGATCAAGCCCAAGTATGACGGTTTTGTTATGAAACTTAAGTGGATCGACTATATTACCGCGCAACCTTCAAACACAAAACCATAAGGCCGTCTGAAAAAACTTTTTCAGACGGCCTTATGGTCGATTAAAAGGGAATAAAAGAATGAATATCCGTTTTGAATGCCTGATTACTCTTTACGGGTAAATTCGGCGTTGAACGATACGGGCACTTGCTCAACGATGGAGCTCAAGCCCATTACTTCAACCAGTTTGGCCACGCCGCCGGTCATGTCCATGGCTTTCACGTCGAGCAATACGGGGCTGAGGGTGCTGACCATGATTTTGTCTGCGCTTACGCGTTGTGCAGACAAATCGGCTTCAAGATTGATTTGCTTGCCGTGAATATCCAAAACCAAAGGCTGTTTCAGGTTGATGGTTTCACCCAATGCCAACTTGCTCACAGACTCCACATCTACGGTGCCGGTTACGTTGGCTTTGGCGAATTTGGCGGTTTCAAATACCCAGTCTTTCAAGCGTTGGTCGCGGATTTCGATGCCGGTGTTAACGCTGCTCAAATCAATTTCCATTTTGAACTGGCCGTCTTTATCCAACACGGCTTGGCTGGCGGTAAAACGTGATTGTTCGGTAATGCTGCCCAGTTGTTTGTTGATTTTGCTGCTCAAAAAGCTGATACCTGCATCAGACACTTCCCAGTTGGCAGGGGTTTGCGGCACAGCTTGCACCACTTCGGCGGCGGGTTGTTCGGCTTGCGCGGTTTCGTTGGAAGGAGAGCAAGCGGCCAAAGCGAGTAAAGAAGCTGCAACGATCAGTGTTTGTTTAAACATTTAGGTTCCTTTCATTATTTTCAAAATACACACAAACGGTTAAGCAATATATTCGGCATGGCCGGGTAATCAGACATGCCTTATTAAAAAAGTCATGCCTAACAGACGGGGCATGTTCCGGTTTCTTACAGCGAAACGGCATTTTTTTGCATTATTTTTTAACAAAGTTTAGCGGTTTTAAACAAATATCTGTTTTTAAAAACAAAAAAACAGCCTATTTTTTTGAAAATGGTAAAAGAAAAATTGCAATATGGTTAAACTGCCTACTGAGCAACACGTTCGCAGGGCTATGCCTCGCGTTCTTCAGACGGCCTGCCCGCCCAATCGCACGCAAACTGCCATGCCGTTCGGCCGGAGCGGTTGCCGCGTGTGAGCGACCAATCGAGCGCGGCTTTGCGTGCGGCTTCGTTGTACGGCAGGCCGAAATCTTCCAGCCAGTTTGCTACGGCTTTCAGATAATCGTTTTGGTCGAACGGGTAAAAACTCAGCCACAAACCGAAACGGTCGGACAGCGACACTTTTTCTTCAACGGCTTCTTTGGGGTGGACTTCGCCGCGCTCGCCGGTAAAGGCTTGGTTTTCGTCCATATATTCGGGCATCAGGTGGCGGCGGTTGGAAGTGGCATACACCAGCACATTGGCACACCGCTGCGACAAACCGCCGTCCAGCGCGGTTTTCAGGGCTTTGTAGGTTTCGTCGCCGCTTTCAAACGATAAGTCGTCGCAAAACACGATGAATTTTTCAGCACGTTTTTCAAGCAGCGGCAGCAATACGGGCAAGGTAATCAAATCGGTTTTATCGACTTCGATGAGGCGCAGGCCGCGGTCGGCGTATTCGTGCAGCAGGGCTTTGACCAACGACGATTTTCCCGTGCCGCGCGCGCCGGTCATCAATACGTTGTTGGCGGGGCGGCCGTTTAAAAACTGCTCGGTGTTGCGCACCAGCCTGTGCATTTGGTTATCAACCGCCGCCAAGCGTTTGAGCGGAAAAGTGTGCGGATTGGGCAGGCTTTCGAGCAAACCTTTTCTACCTATGCTCTGCCAGCGGTAAGCCAGTGCGTTCCAATCCGGTTCGGCCGTTTCGGGCGGCAGCAGCATATCCAAACGCTTCAGCACGGAAGCGGCAAGTTCAAAAAACTGTACGGGTTTCATGTTTTTCCTTTTCAGACGGCCTCTCAAGCCACATCAAAATGCGCCCGCACCACGCCGGCCAAATCCAATTCCAACTTGTCGCCGGAATGCAGTTCGCCCACGCCCGCCGGTGTGCCGGTAAACACCACATCGCCGGCTTTCAAACCGTAGCTTTCGGCCAGTTCGCGCAAAATGGCGGCAATCGGGTAAATCATGTGGGATGTTTGCCCTTTTTGGCGCAACTCGCCGTTCACAGTCAAGGTAAACACACAATCCTGCGCTTGCGGCAGCCCGGCGGCATCAACAAAATCCGATACGCACGCCGCGCCGCGGAAACCTTTGGCTTTCGTCCACGGCAACCCTTTTTCTTTCAGACGGCTTTGAACGTCGCGGGCGGTCAAATCAAGGCCGACGCCGTATCCGGCCACAATGCCGCTTAAATCACGGCTGTCGAGGCCGTCTGAATCCTGCCCGATAAACAGCACCATTTCGCATTCGTAATGCACCGATTGGCTGTAATGCGGCAAACGTATGGTGCCGCCATGGGCAAGCATGCTGTTGTTGGGCTTCATAAACACCACCGGCTCGGTGGGCGTTTCGTTTTTCAATTCGGCAATATGGTCAACATAATTGCGGCCGATGCAGTAGATATTGTTCACGCCTGCGGCTTGGCCGTTCAAACGGATTGTGGTCATAACGGATTCCTTATACAGAAACGATTCGGCATTATAACGGGATTAACCCGAAGTCTTTGCACGCTTGCCGCCAAAATCTTTCAGACGGCCTCTCTTATAGTTCAGCCAGTTGGGTATCGGCACAGAAGTATTGTAAGCACGGCGGTTCGGTCGGATAATCAGGCTTTATGCCTATCTTCCGCACATTCAGCCATAAGGCCGTCTGAACAGTCAAACGGCTGCTGCCTACCACACAACTGCTCGATAAGATTATGCACAACCTGATTCCTTTAGCCGCCGACACCTTAAAAACCCGTAAACAACAAGCCGTCGATGCTTACCGTGTCCGGCATAACCCCCTGATATTTTTCGAGCAATACGGAGCGGCCGTCGAAGAAGCGTTGGCCGTTTTGTGGCAGACGCTTTTTTCAGACCATACCAACCTGTGCCTGATGGCCACGGGCGGTTTCGGGCGCGGCGAAATGTACCCGTATTCCGATGTCGATTTGGCTTTGGTGTCTGCCGATCCGCTTACACCTCAAGAGCAGGAACGCACCGCCGCATTCGTACAGGCTTTGTGGGATATGCAGCTTACTCCCGCCCTTAAAGCAGGCAGCATTTCGGAATTGTGCGAGAGTGCGCGTGAAGACATTACCGGCGACACCGCCTTTCTCGAAGCCCGCATTCTGTGCGGCAACCGCAGCGTCGGCACCGAACTGCTCGAACGCATGAACCTCCAGCGCGACACCGTATCTTTTATCGAAGCCAAACTGCTCGAAATGCAGCAACGGCATGCCAAATCGCAAGGCACGGGAGCGGTGCTGGAGCCTAACATCAAAACCTGCCCCGGCGGCCTGCGCGATATCCACACCATGCTGTGGCTGGCCAAAGCTCAAGGTTTGGATGCACCTTTAGGCACGTTGATTGCACAAGGCGTACTCACCCGCACCGAAGCCGCCATGCTGCTCAACAGCCACACCCGTTTGGCCACCATCCGCATCGAGCTGCATCTGTCTGCCGGGCGCAACGAAGACCGCCTGATTTTCGATTTGCAGTCGCAAGTTGCCGAGAATCTGGGCTGGCAAAACGAAAGCCGGCGCGAAAGAAGCGAAAAGCTGATGCGTATGTTTTACCGTGCCGGCAAAACCCTGATCCAATTGGGCGGCATTCTGCTGCCCATGTTGCGTGGCCGCGTCTATTCGCTGGTGCGCCGCGTGGTTCACCGCATCGACGAGCACTATTACCAGCTCGATAATCAGGTTGCCGTGTACGACAAAAAACTGTTTGCTCGCCAGCCCGAGCATCTGTTTAAAATCATCGAGATTCTGCAAACCCGCAACGATATTTCCAGCATCGCCCCCAAAACCCTGCGCGCATGGTGGGCGGCCACCCGCAAAATCAACCGGCGGTTTTACGACAATGCCGAAAACCGCCGCCGCTTCGTAGGCTTTTTCAAGCAAGGCGAAGGGCTGACCCATGTGATGCGTTTTCTCAACCTCTACGGCGTATTGGAACGCTATCTGCCCGCGTGGGGCAAAATCGTCGGCCTGCTCCAGCACGACCTCTTCCACATCTACCCCGTCGACGACCACATTCTCACCGTTTTGCACAATATGCGGCGTTTGGCGATGGACTCGCGCAGCCATGAGCTGCCGTTTGCTTCGGCATTGATGCACGCTTTCGAGAAAAAACACATTCTCTATCTCGCCGCATTTTTCCACGACATCGCCAAAGGCCGCGGCGGCGACCACTCCATCGAAGGCATTGCCGACGCCCGCCGTTTTGCCGACGACCATTTTCTCAGCGAAGAAGAAAGCGCGCTGCTGTGCTGGCTGGTAGAAGACCATCTGCTTATGTCGGCCGTGGCGCAAAAAGAAGACATCCAAGACCCCGACGTGATCAGCCATTTCTGCGAACGCGTACAAACCCGCGAGCGCTTGTCCGCCCTTTACCTGCTCACCGTATCCGATATCCGCGGCACCAATCCCAAATTATGGAACAGCTGGAAAGCCGGTTTGCTCGAAAGCCTGTTTCACGCCGCCGCCCGCCGTTTTGCCGGAGAAAGCGGCAGCCGCCACCAACTGGTCAGCCGCCGCCAACAGAGTGCGGTCGACCAACTCAACCGCGCAGGCACACCCGAAAAGCAACAGAAAAAACTTTGGCAGGCACTCGGCTCGGCCTATTTTGTGCGCCACGAATTGCAAGACATCCTCTGGCACACCGCCAATCTCGTCCACCAAACCGAATCCCCCCAAATACGCAGCCGCCTGCTCGAAGGCGGAACGCTGCAAGTGATGGTGTTCATGCCCAACGCCCCGCGCCTGTTTGCCCGACTGTGCCGCATTTTCAGCCGCCACGGGTTCGACATTCTCGCCGCCCGCGCTTTCGTTACCGAGCACAACTATATTCTCGACACCTTTATCGTGCAAATACCCGAAAAATACGACAGCGGCGAATACCGCAGCGTACAAAGCGGATTAGAAGCCGAAATCAACAATTTCATTCACGGCTTCGACACCACCCAAAACCATACCCCGCACAGCACCGCCGTCCGCAGCCGCCGCAGCCGCCACCTGCCGATCGCACCGAGCGTACACCTGATGCCCGAAACCGACTATCCGGGCTGGTACACCCTCGAAATTATCGCCGTCAACCGCCCTTATCTGCTGGCCGACATAGCCGAAGTGCTGTCCGCTCAAGACATCAGCCTGCGCTATGCCAAAATCGCCACGCTCGACGAACGCGCCGAAGACAGCTTCGTGCTGTTCAGCCCCCAACTCGACAACCCTAAAAAACAACTGGCGTTAACTCAGGCGCTGCTGGAACAACTTTCCGCATAACACCATCACACACCAATGCGGATAGGCCGTCTGAAAACAAGGTTTCAGACGGCCTATCCGCCATATACAGTCAATCTGCTTCAGTTTAGTAACAAAATATCTTTAATGCCGCTTTTATTCATCAAATAAATCGACATCAAACAAATCCGGTTCTTCCACGCGCAACCGGCAATCCAGCTCCACCGCCTCCGTTACCCGGCAACAACACGGCAGAATTTCGCCCGGTGCCACAAACGCCAACGGAAAATCATCATATTCCACCCTGCCCGATAATATTTTCACACGGCACGAACCGCAATAACCGCTGCGGCATTGGTATTCGACCTCATGACCGGTGCGCTCCAAACCTTCCAGCAACGTTTCACCGTTTTGAAGCTCGAAAATTTTGTCTCGTGTGGTAATTAAAGGCATATATCAAGACATTCCACTTGTGCTGCAACGGCCCGTATTTTGCCCGCCTGCATCACTCATTTTGACTAAACCCGGTTAAGAGATTTTAGCGAAATTCGCCTTAGCGAAACTCGCACAGCTCGTTTTGGCGAAGCTCGCTAAAGCTCGCTTTCAGACGGCCTGAAACAACTTTGAAACTTGAGGCCGTCTGAAACTCCCGTTCCCAGAAGCTTTCAGACGGCCCGAATATTCAGATTCAAAACGCCGCAGCGCACTGCATAATAATGTGCAAAGGCGGAGCAGCCTATCCGCCGATACACCCATCACAACAACATCGGGCGCAGAATCATTGTCCGTAAGCAGCCCGACTGTTCAGACGGCCTTAAAGTTCGAAATCACCCAAATCGTCGGCACTCACTTCGGCATCAATCTGGCCGATTAAGTAAGAGCTGATTTCCACTTCCTGCGGCGCCACCTGAACGTTGTCGGACGACAACCAAGCATTGATCCACGGAATCGGGTTTTGGCTCGCCCCTTCAAAAGCAGGCTTCAAACCCACCGCCGCCATGCGCAGATTGGTAATGTATTCAACATACTGGCTCAAAATTTCCTTATTCAAGCCGATCATCGAGCCGTCTTTAAACAGATATTCCGCCCACTCTTTTTCCTGAGTGGCCGCCGTTTTAAACAACTCGAAACATTCCTGTTCCAATTCGGCGGCAATTTCGGCCATTTCAGGGTCGTCCGCACCGCTGCGCATCAGGTTCAACATATGCTGCGTGCTGGTTAAGTGCAAAGCTTCATCACGCGCAATCAGCTTGATGATTTTCGCATTGCCTTCCATCAATTCGCGCTCGGCAAAAGCAAACGAGCAAGCAAACGACACATAAAAACGGATCGCTTCCAGCACATTCACGCACATCAGGCACAGATACAGTTTCTTTTTCAGCTCGCGCTTGTTAACCGTAACCACCTTGCCGTTCACACGGTGCTCGCCCTCGCCCAACAGATTGTAGTATTGGGTATATTCAATCAAATCATCGTAATAGCAGGCGATATCTTCCGCACGGGCAATAATGTATTCGTTATCGACAATATCATCGAACACCAACGATGGGTCGTTCACAATATTGCGGATAATGTGCGTATAGCTGCGCGAGTGGATGGTTTCCGAAAACGACCACGTTTCAATCCACGTTTCCAACTCCGGAATCGACACCAACGGCAGCAAAGCCACATTCGGGCTGCGCCCCTGAATCGAATCCAACAGCGTTTGGTATTTCAGGTTGCTGATGAAAATATGCTTTTCATGCTCGGGCAGATTCTGGTAATCGATACGGTCGCGCGACACGTCGATTTCTTCCGGCCGCCAAAAGAAAGACAGTTGTTTTTCAATCAGCTTTTCAAAAATTTCGTATTTTTGCTGGTCATAACGGGCAACATTCACCGGCTGGCCGAAAAACATCGGCTCCAGCAAAGCATCGTTTTTAGCTTTGCTGAATGTGCTGTATGACATGACTAGGTGTTCGCAGGACATAAAACTCTCTCGACATCTCAATTTCTAATATAGAATTGTCAATTTATTTCACCAAACCATTTATAAATTTCTGATACTTAGGTGAATTATAGATAGTTAAACATTTATGAAAAATTAAAGGATTATTTCTACTATCGGCTTCTTTGGAATTAGCCATTTCCTTTCCAAAATAACGATCAATATGCTTAAGTGCATCTCCGTGATAACTTCCTGCTTGAAAATATAGACTTTTTGCATTGCCCAAGTCTTTTTTCAACCACTCGCCTTCTCCAAACTTTGCAATACAATGAGCAATACCATAGTTTTTTAGAAGCTGACGGTTTTTTATAATTTCATTTGATTTCGCATATGATGATATAGAATTTGAGAGTAATATTATAAAAACTGAAAGATAAAATTTGTTTTTCAATCTATTAATCTCCAAAATAATATTTTTACTAACGTTGCATTATTTGGTTGGAAATAACATTTATCTCCACATTCATAGTCATTCCATAATGTCACATGCCCGGTTGCATTACCCCACCCTTTAACCACAAAAATAATGATGCCTTGCATGCCTGCGAAATGTTTACTTTGATTAGTTCCATTTGCTATTAATTCTATGTCAGGTTTTCCTAACTGATTAGTAACATACTTAATCATGTCATTAACTCTGAATAGATATGGTTTTCCATTTGCTCCTTTTTGAGCGTAAGCATTTTTCACACTGGATAATTTCTGTTTAGTTAAAGGAAAATTTCCTTCATTGAATGAATGGCTCAATCTGATAGCACAAGCATTCTCATAAGCAGTTGAGTTTTCTAAATATAACGCAAGCGGAATACCGCCTGCCTGCCGGTAAGCTTCTTCTGCACTTGATTTTTTAGGATAAGCTTTCCATAAATCAGAAAATCTCGGTCTTTTAATAGAAATAGAAGCTGAACTTCCTTGAGCAGTTACTGTGATGGTCATAATAGTTCCACTAAACTATAATTCTTTCATTTTTAAACACCTGCAAAATACAGGCTGCATTATTATTCACAACTGCTGAAACCGTTTTCTTACTAATCCCCATCTCCCCTTCATATTCACACTCTACCGAAACAAGCTCCCCATCATGATAATTCTCGGTAACAATATGCAAATTCAAATCCGTATAATATCTTGATTTTTCTTGATCTAATCGGATTTTATTTTCACCATAAGACCAATATAAATCTATTATTTTTTTCTCAATCTCTTTTTTATTCTCTAAAACATTAAGCGAAATATGTGACTTACCCGAGCCACTAGCTTCATCATCAACATACATTAATGATTGTGAGCCTATTAATACAGCTCCACATGCCACTTTCATTCCTTCAAGTGCAACACCTGTACCAAAGAAAAACGCCTGATTGGAGCCTTCTATAATAGGGAAAGTGCCATTACATTTTGGACAATGTACCAAATCTCCTATTTTTGCGATTTGCTTTCCTTCCACTAGCATCGTACTCGAACCAGTTAAAACTATACCACCATGTGTAGTTCGGTCACCTACTATAATTACTCTGCGTGTTGCCACAAAAAAAGTTCCTCTTCTGAAAAACTATTGCATAGCCCATATTGAAAAACTCAATATGGGCTAGCTTTTAAACTTACATCTAGATCTTACAAGCCCCACCAACACAGCCGTCATCCTGCAAGTCAGTCTGCGTATCGTCCGCTCCGTCGCGGGTGTTATGGTAATACAGGGTTTTCAAGCCGAATTTGTAGGCGGTGAGCAAATCTTTCAGCAGTTGCTTCATCGGTACGCGACCGCCTTCGAAGCGTTGCGGGTCGTAGCTGGTATTGGCGGAAATGGCTTGGTCGACAAACTTCTGCATAATGCCGACAAGTTTCAAATAACCGTCGTTGGAAGGCATTTGCCACAGCAGTTCGTATTGGTTTTTCAGACGGCCGAATTCAGGCACCACTTGTTTCAGAATACCGTCTTTCGAGGCTTTCACAGATACCAAACCGCGCGGTGGTTCGATGCCGTTGGTAGCGTTGGCAATCTGCGAGCTGGTTTCAGACGGCATCAAGGCGGTTAAGGTTGAATTGCGCAGTCCGTGCTTCACGATGTCGGCGCGCAGGCTTTCCCAATCGAGATGCAGCGGCTCTTGGCAAATGGCATCCAAATCTTTTTTGTAGGTATCAATCGGCAGCTTGCCTTGCGCGTAAGTGGTTTCGTTAAACAGCGGGCAAGCGCCGAATTCTTTGGCGAGTTCCACCGAGGCTTTGAGCAAGTAGTATTGGATGGCTTCAAAGGTGCGGTGGGTTAAAGGGATAGCGGAATCGTCGCTGTATTTCACACCGTTTTTGGCCAAATAGTAGGCGTAGTTAATCACGCCGATGCCGAGGGTGCGGCGGTTCATGGTGGCGACTTTGGCCGCTTTAACGGGGTAATCCTGATAATCCAGCAAAGCATCAAGTGCGCGGACGGCGAGGTCGGCCAAGCCTTCGAGTTCATCCAAACTTTCCAACGCTCCTAAGTTAAATGCCGACAGGGTGCACAAGGCGATTTCGCCGTTTTCATCGTTAATGTCGCTTAACGGCTTGGTCGGCAAGGCAATTTCCAAGCACAGGTTGGATTGGCGCACGGGCGCGACTTTGGGGTCAAACGGGCTGTGGGTGTTGCAATGGTCGACATTTTGAATGTAGATGCGGCCGGTGCCGGCGCGCTCCTGCATCATTAATGAAAACAGTTCGGTCGCTGGCAACGCACGTTTGCGGATATTCGGATCCTGCTCGTATTGTGTGTACAAACGCTCGAATTCGTCTTGATCGGCAAAAAACGCTTCGTACAAGCCGGGTACTTCGTTGGGCGAAAACAAAGTAATGTTGCCGCCTTTAATCAGGCGGGTATAAAGCAGACGGTTGATTTGCACGCCGTAGTCGAGATGGCGCACACGGTTGTCTTCCACGCCGCGGTTGTTTTTCAGCACCAGCAGGCTTTCCACTTCGATGTGCCACAGCGGGTAAAACAGAGTGGCCGCACCGCCGCGCACGCCGCCTTGCGAACAAGACTTAACTGCGGCTTGGAACATTTTGAAAAACGGAATACAGCCGGTGTGTTGCGCTTCGCCGCCGCGGATTTCGCTACCCAAGCCGCGGATACGGCCTGCGTTGATGCCGATACCGGCACGTTGCGAAACGTATTTCACAATCGCGCTGGTAGTGGCGTTGATGCTGTCGAGGCTGTCGTCGCACTCAATCAACACGCAGCTTGAGAATTGGCGCGTCGGCGTGCGCACGCCCGACATAATCGGCGTAGGCAGGGAAATTTTGAAGGTGGAAACGGCATCGTAAAAGCGTTTCACATAATCCAAACGGGTGGCTTTCGGATATTTGGCAAACAGGCACATGGCCACCAAAATATACAGAAACTGCGGCGTTTCGTAGATTTGGCGGGTAACGCGGTTTTGCACCAGATATTTGCCTTCAAGCTGCTTGACCGCACCGTAAGAGAAAGTCATATCGCGCTCGTGGTCGATATAATCGTTCAATTCTTCGAATTCTTCACGGCTGTAATCGGCAAGGATATGGCGGTCGTATTTGCCTGCTTCGGTGAGCTTGGAAACGTGGTCGAACAGGTGCGGCGGCTCGAATTCGCCGTATGCAATTTTGCGCAAATGGAAAATCGCCAAGCGTGCGGCGAGATATTGGTAATCGGGCGTATCTTGTGAAATTAAATCGGCCGCCGCTTTGATGATGGTTTCGTGGATATCGTCGGTACGGATGCCGTTGTAAAACTGGATATGCGACTTCAGCTCGACCTGAGAAACGGAAACATTGTCCAAACCTTCCGCCGCCCAGTTGATGACGCGGTGGATTTTGTCCAAATTGATATCTTCCAAACGGCCGTCGCGTTTGGTTACTTTCAGGTTGTTTGCTGCGTTCATCTGCTCATCCTAAAAAATGGGTAAAAACACAAGATACAGTAGTAGTGCGACAATCGGGACACAATATACTGTAATTCAAAAATGCATACCAGTCTTGACAAGCCAAATTCGATTCGGTTCAGCGGCAACTGCAAACCGTATGTGCGGCAAACCCATACGTTTATCACTTTGCACTTGAAGGCCGTCTGAAAGAGATTGCAGACGCAAAACAAGGATTTGCCTGAAGATGAAAATGCACCGCAATAACTGCGCCCGCCGCAGGCCGCCCGATGGGTGATTTTCGCGTTTCCGCCTCAAACCCGCACAACATCTACCACTTAGCACTTTTGCCTACTACCGTGTAAATAAATGTTAATTTACACATTCGTGATAGCGGTGTTGCATATTGTCGTTGGCAGGCCGTCTGAATATTTTCAGACGGCCTGCCAACTGCCAACAACAATCCTGTATTACAACAACGGGCTCATCAAACGCACGGTATTTTCGACCAATCCCCACCATCGCGCACGTTGCTGCCAATTTTTAATGCTCACATAACGGCTGCTTTGCAAATAATGCGCCTGCAAATCACGCACCTGTTTGGTCATGCCTTTATCGTATATGGCCAAACTGATTTCCAAATTCAAAAAGAAGCTGCGCATATCCATGTTTACCGTGCCGAAAAGCGTGTAGCCGTCGTCCACCGTCATGGTTTTGGCGTGCAGCAAGCCGCCGTCGAAAAGCGCGATTTTCACGCCAGAGCGCAACAGCATCGGGTAATAGGCCTGTGAAGCGTAACGCACCATCAGCGAATCGACTTTGGCCGGCAGGATCAAGGTAACTTCCACGCCCCGTTTGGCGGCATTGGTCAACGCCATCAGCAGGGAATCGTCGGGTACAAAATAGGGAGTGGTGATCACCAGTTTGCGGGTTGCCGCATAAATCGCGCTGATGATGGTTTCGTAGATTACCCGGTCGGTTTGGCTGGGGCTGGAAGGGATAACCTGCGCCACCACTTTTCCGGCTTGCATTTTTTCAGGCAGCATGGCCGGAATAATATCTACATAAGTGCTCAGGTATTTTTGTATTTCAACCAAATTCTCATCGTTTTCAACCGCCACATCGGCATAAAACACTGCCGTCATTTCCAGCACCATCGGGCCGGTGCAGCGCATCATCACATCCACCCACTCGCCCACGCCCGCGCCTTTTTTGAAAAAGTGCGGATCAACGAGATTATAGCTGCCGGTATAGCCTATTTTCTTGTCGATAATCATCAACTTGCGGTGATTTCTCAAGTCGCTGCGGGTAAACAGCGTGCGCAGCGGCCCTACCGGCAATGCGGCATGCACTTCTACGCCGGCATGACGCAACTTCTCTATCCATGCGCTGTTGAAAAAACTGCGGCTGCCCACCGCATCGGCCAAAATCACACAATCCACTCCGCGTCCGGCCGCTTCGATAACTCTGTCTAACAGGCGTTCAATCCGTCCTTGCGGGTCGATGATATAAAACGCAAGCAGGCAGGATTGGGTTGCAGATTCGATATCGTTTTCCATTGCCGCCAGTATGTCGGCGGTGGAAGACAGCAGCGACACGGCATTATTTTTCGTAACGCCCAATCCGGTCGGGTCTGCCGCCACTTTGGCGATACCGCGGTAACGGGGGCTGACTTCTTCGGTGGTATCCAAATCGATATCTGCCAAATAACGTTCGGCGAAACGGCCGTAAAACCGGTTCATTTCTTCCGTGCGTTTGGCGCGGGCTATACCCAAGCGCGGCTCGCCCAGCATCAGGTATGCCGCCACGCCGAACAAAGGAAACAGAAACAAAATAATCAACCAGGCAAATGCCGTGCCGGTGTTGCGCTGTTTGTAGAGTACGCGCACCATAAAACCCAGTGCCACGGCAGTATGCAGATAAATCAGCATCTGCCCCCATGTGATTTCTATATTCATTGTTTGCAGTTTAAAAGAGTGAGCGGGATTGCAATCAAGATAAGACTAAACAGGCCGTCTGAAAGTTTATGTTTTCAGACGGCCTGATACATTTGCCCCCTAATATGAACACAGTTCATGGCTTAGCAGCGCAACGGGGGCAGACATAGCATACGTAGGAAAATAAGCAGGCAACGCAAAAATGCGCCCAAATAGCCGTTTTGCGTGCAAGCTTTTACAGGTTGGTTAAGGCTTTACTTTAACCAACCAGCCATGGCGGTCTTCAACCAAACCGTATTGAATGTCGGTAATCGCTTTGCGGATGGCCGCACCGCGCTCTTGGCTTTGCACTTCGATTTCTTTGCCCTCTATAACAAAAGAAGTTACCGGAGAAATCACTGCAGCCGTGCCGGTTAGAATGGCTTCTGCGCCGTTTTCCACCGCTTCTTTCAGTTCGCTTACCGTGAAATTGCGTTCGCTCACCTGATAACCCATATCGCGGGCGATTTTGAGCACCGAATCGCGGGTCACGCCGTGCAGAAATTCGTCGGTGAGCGGCTTGGTGATGATTTCGTCGCCTTTAATCAGTGCGAAGTTAGACGCGCCGGTTTCTTGAACGTCGCCGTTCGGGCAGAACAATACTTGATGCGCACCATATTCTTCGCGGGCTTTCGTTACCCACGGCAGAGCCGAAGCATAGTTGCCGCCGCATTTCACCCGCCCCATGTGCGGCGCACAGCGCATATGCTCGGTTTCGACCAACAGCTTCATCGGTGCCCCTGCTTTGAAATAATCCCCCACAGGAGAAGCCAATATATACAGCAATGCGTTAGATGACCCGACACCGGCTTTGCCGATCACAGGGTCGGTGCCGATTAAAGTCGGCCGCAGATACAGCGCAGCCGGCGCATCGGGAATTTCATCGGCGGCACGGGCCACCAACTCCACCAGCGCGGCATGAAACGCTTCCGATTCCGGCACGGGCAAATGGAGCAGCTTGGCACTTTGCTGCATACGGGCGATATTGGCATCGGGGCGGAACAAAACGATGTCGTCGTTTTTTTGACGGAATGCTTTCAAACCTTCGAAACACTCGCTGCCGTAATGCAAACAATGCGCCCCCGGAGCAAGGGACAGTTCGTTTGCCTGCTGCCAGCGCACTTCCTGCCACGAACCGTTTTCAAATGCCAAAACAGGCATGTCTTGATGAAAAACACTGCCGAATACGGCGGGAACTTCTCTTGCCATGATTATTTTCTCAAGTGGATGTGTTAAAAGTGATGAAAATACTCTTTGCCCGCGCGGATTGCAAGTGTCTGCGCACATAATCGTTATTTCGATTGATAAGCGGCCTGCGTTAGTGAAACTTGAGGCCGTCTGAAAAGCCTTACAGCCAAACAAAACACCCGCTGCCGTATCAACCGGCAACGGGTGCATCTGTATGATTTCAGACGGCCGTCTGAAACAGCCCGTCTTTGCTCACATTACATTAATTGCTCAACACATCCACACCTTTGGGCGGCGTGAATTTAAATGTGCCGCGTGAAAGATTCGGCTTCATGTTCAAATTGCTGAAGCGGATGGTGGTTTCATTGCCAAAGCTGTCTTTCAACTGCATGGCAGCCAAAGCATCGCCTTTGAAACCGATGCGGATGTATTGATAGCCTGCGTTGTTTTTCTTCGGCATGGCACGCACATAATCAATACCGCCTGCCGAACCGTCTTCTTGCAGAGAATAGCTGCTGTCGAGCGCGGATTTGTTCGACAAAATCGCAGCGGGGCTGTCGCCGATGGTTTGGTTTTGCGCCGACTTGGTTACTTGCGCCAAATCCACATCGTATAACCAAATGGTTTTGCCGTCGCCTACTATCGTTTGCTTGTAGGGCGAAGTGTATTGCCATTTGAACAAACCGGGCCGCAAAATCTGAAACGAACCGCTGGTGGTTTGGGTTTTCTTCTTACTTTTTACGGTTTGGGTGAAGCTGCCGCTGATACCGTCGGCATCTTCGTTAAATTTCTTGAGTGCGTCAATCGCACCGGCCTGTGCGCTGCCGATACCGAGGGCGAATACGGCAGCAAGAGCAGTAAACATTTGTTTTTTCTGAATCATCTCAGGTGTTCCTTTCAGGAAAATCAATCAATCGGCTCCCAGCAGATTGCTAGGGCGTATATTAAGCCTTTTTATCGGAAATTCAACACTTTGGGCATCCGCACTCAGACCCGTGTTCCCTTGTAAAGAAAGCCGGGCATACTAACTGCTTATGAACAAGGGCAAAATCGTCAGGCGTTTAACCTGAATTTAAATCGCGTTTACCGTATAATCCGCCACATGAATACAACACAATCCGTCTATCCCCTGCTTTTATCTGCGTTAAATGCAACCGATCCGGAAGTTAAATGCCGTCTTACCGATGAAATTTTTTCTGCCTACACCAAGGGTATACTAAACAACGGGCCGTCTGAACCGCCCGAAGATTTCCGCTTTGCCGGCCGCCCCGAAAAACCCGAGCTGGTTCCCTCCACCGCTGTCCGCGCCCGCAAAATGGGTACGCCCGAAGGCTACGCAGCCATGCTCCATGCGATTTGCCATATCGAATTTAACGCCGTCAATCTGGCTCTTGATGCCGCCTACCGCTTCCGCAACCTTCCTGCCGCTTTTACAGCCGACTGGTTGCGCGTTGCCGATGAAGAAGCCGCCCATTTCCGCCTGATGCGCGCACGCCTTCAGGCGCACGGCTATGATTACGGTGACTTCGAAGCGCACAACCATTTGTGGGATATGGCCTACAAAACCGCCTACGATCCCCTGCTGCGTATGGCGTTGGTGCCGCGCGTACTCGAAGCGCGCGGTTTAGACGTTACACCTGCCATCCGAGCCAAAGTGGAACAAAAAGGCGATTTAGAAACCTGTGCGGTGCTCGACATCATCTATCGCGACGAAGTCGGCCATGTGCAAATCGGCAACCGTTGGTATCAATATTTGTGCGCGGAACGCGGCTTGGAGCCGATTTCACTATTCCGCACTTTGATTTCGCGCTACGATTTGTTTATTTTCCGCGGTTACGTCAACATCGAAGCACGCGAGCGCGCAGGCTTCAGCCGTTTTGAGTTGGACATGTTGGAAGATTTTGAACAAAGTTTGAAAGCAGGTTGATAACGGATGAACCAACCTTGCTTTAATGACGTTACGGTTTGAGCTTCATTCACATTGTTAATTTTTTGAGGCCGAGACCTTTGCAAAACCCCCAAATGTGGATGTAGTTCAAGGCGTAGCAGCACAGCGAGTGCAGGCATATCATACAGATAGACAAACGAGCGAGCAGCGCACAACGCAGAAATGCGCCGCAGATGGGGGTTTTGCAAAGGTCTCAGGCCGTCTGAAATTTTTCAGACGGCCTCATCATTATGTGCACAAAAACTACGAGCATTCAAAATGCTTTAGACGCTCTGCCCTACCCGCCTGCCATCTTGACAGCTATTGCCGACGCAGCAGCCAAAGCATTCTCAATCCAAACAGGCTTAACTGTTCAACAGCCAATATTGCAAACCGGCCAAGGTTTTGCCGTCTGAAACTTGGTTGTTTTTCAACGCCGCTTTCACTTCTTCGCGGCTCATCAGCACGGTTTCCGTAAATTCGTCATCGTCGTTTTGCAAGGTGCTGCCTTCGCGCACGCCTTCGGCTTGGTAGAGGTACATCAATTCGTCGCAGAAGCCGGGCGCGGTGTAGAAAGTGTGCAACAGCTTAACGCTGTCGGCAGTGTAAGGCGTTTCTTCGGCCAGCTCGCGCAGGGCGCAGACGGCGGGGTCTTCGCCGGCATCGAGTTTGCCTGCGGGCAGTTCGAGCAGGGCTTGGTCGCAGGCGTAGCGCCATTGGCGTACCAACACCACTTCGTCGTTGTCGGTTACGGCCAGCACGCAGGCGGCACCGGGGTGGCGTATCACCACACGCATGCTTTCGTTGCCGTTGGGCAGACGGATGGTGTCGCGGGCGATGTTGATGAACGTGCCTTGAAAAATCGGCTCGGAGCTGAGTTGGGTTTCTTTCAAATCCATGATGATTCCTTGTTGTTATTGAAACAATTCTGTTTGTTGAACGGCCGCGCCAACGGCATCGGTGAGCCGTTGCAATTCGTGCGGGCGGATAATATAAGGCGGCATCAGGTAAACCAGCTTGCCGAACGGCCGAATCCACACGCCTTGCTGCACGAAAAACTGCTGCATGGCGGCCATGTTGACGGGGCGGCGGGTTTCGACCACGCCGACGGCGCCGATAATGCGCACGTCGGCCACGTTTTTATGGGCGGTAAGCGGCGTTAAGGCCGTCTGAAAATGTGCTTCGATGGCAGCGACTTGCGCCTGCCATTCGTTGCGCTTGAGTATCTGCATGTTGGCTTCGGCCACGGCGCAGGCCAGCGGGTTGCCCATAAAAGTGGGGCCGTGCATGAATACGCCCGCTTCGCCGCCACACACGGTTTCGGCGACGTGGCGGGTGACGGCGGTGGCGGAAAGCGTCATCATGCCGCCGGTGAGGGCTTTGCCGATGCACATGATATCGGGTTGGATGGCGGCGTGTTCGCACGCAAACAGCTTGCCCGTGCGCCCGAAGCCGGTGGCGATTTCGTCTAGAATCAATAAGATGCCGTATTCGTCGCACAGGGCGCGCACCTGCCGCAAATATTCGGGATGATACACGCGCATACCGCCCGCGCCTTGCACTATGGGTTCGAGAATCACGGCGGCGATATCGTTGCTGTGTTGCGATAAGGCCGTCTGAAAAGCAGTGATGTCGTTCGACTGCCATTCGCCGTTGAAACGGCTTTGCGGGGCGGGCACGAAGATGTGTTCAGGCAGGAATCGGCGGTAAAGATTGTGCATGGAGTTTACGGGGTCGCACACGCTCATGGCGCCGAAGGTGTCGCCGTGATAACCGCGCTCGATGGTAAGAAATTTGCTCCGCGCTTCGCCCCGCGCATGCCAATATTGCAGAGCCATTTTCAGGGAAACTTCCACCGCCACCGAGCCGGAATCCGCCAGAAAAATGCAGTCGAGATTTTCGGGCAGCATGGTTTTCAGGCTTTGGCACAGACGGACGGCAGGCTCGTGGGTGATGCCGCCGAACATGATGTGCGGCATGGTGTCGAGCTGCTTGTGGGCGGCGGCAAGCAGTTCTGGATGATTGTAGCCATGTTGTGCGCACCACCATGACGACATGCCGTCCACCAGCTTGCGGCCGTCTGAAAGCTCTATGTACACGCCTTCGGTGCGGGCAACGGGATAGACGGGCAGTGGATCGATCACCGAGGTGTAAGGGTGCCAGATATGGCGGCGGTCGAAGTCTAAATCGGCGGAAAAAAGCATGAAGGTTTGAGGCCGTCTGAAAAAAGAATGGCGGAATTATAGTCAATAAAATTAATTTTTAATACAAGGCAGCAAGCCGCAGGCAGTACAGGTAGTACGGAACCGATTCTGTTGCCGCTTTAGCGGCTTACACAATCGTTCCCTTTGAGCTAAGGCGCAGCAACGCCGTAGTAAAAGTTAAGTTGATTGACTATATAACGTTTTTCAGACGGCCTTGAATGTGTCTCTACACCGCACGCATCAAGCCGCGCTCCTGCAAAGATGTTACTTGGCGGGCGGTTACGATGAAATGGTCTAAAAGCGTGATATCCACCAAATCCAAAGCCTGCGCCAGTTTGTGCGTGAAAGCAATGTCGGCATCGGAAGGATCGGGCGAACCGCCGGGGTGGTTGTGGGCAATGATGATACTGCTGGCGTATTCGTCGAGCGCGAGTTTCACGATTTCGCGGGTGTAAACGGTGTTTTCGGCCACCGTGCCGCGTGATAATTCATGCAAGGCAATCAGTTGGTTTTGTTGGTTCAGCAATAATGCCAAACTCACCTCTCCCCGTTCGTGTGCCAAATGCAGGCGCAGAAAATCGGCAACCTCGCGCGGATTGTTCAACACGGCGGTTTCGCGCAATTCTTCGCCCAATATCCGCCGCCCGATTTCGCGCACCACGGCAAATTGCGTATAGCTCGCCAGCCCCATGCCTTTATGCGCCGACAATGCTTTCACATCCGCACTCATCAACCGCCCCAAGCTGCCGAACTCGTTGAGCAGATGGCGCGCCAAATCCACCGCACTCATGCCGCGCGTGCCCACCCGCAGCAACACCGCCAGCAATTCGGCATCGCTCAACGCACCCGCGCCGCGCTCTAACAGCTTTTCGCGCGGGCGTTCGCCTTCCGGCCATTGTTTGATACTCATGTAAGGTTTTTCCTTCTTGTTATGAAATAATCATATCATTGATAGTTTCAAAATAACACAAGAGGCCGTCTGAAAAACCTTATTGGGCTTGATAAGAAAGTTTTTTGTCGCATAAATAAAACTGCTCCGGCTAAAAAACCGGAGCAGTTTCAAAACATCAGGTCAATCGTCAATTAACCGTGCAAAGCACGTTTGTCTGCCGCCAAAGCCGCTTCGTGCAATACTTCCGACAAGGTCGGATGTGCGTGAACGATACGGGCGATGTCTTCGCTGCTGGCACTGAACTCCATGCTCATCACACCTTCGGCTACCAACTCGGAAACCATCGGGCCGATCATGTGAACGCCCAAGACGCGGTCGGTTTTGGCACAAGCCAACACTTTTACCGTGCCTTTTGCTTTACCCAAGCCCAAAGCGCGGCCGTTGGCTGCAAAGCCGGAAGTGCCTTTTTTGTATTCCACGCCTTCGGCTTTCAGTTGTTCTTCGGTTTTGCCTACCCATGCGATTTCGGGATCGGTGTAAATCACAAACGGAATGGTATTGAAATCCAAATGCGGTTTTTGACCGGCGATACGCTCGGCTACGGCAACACCTTCGTCGCTGGCTTTGTGTGCCAACATCGGGCCGCGTACCACGTCTCCGATGGCCCATACGTTGGGCAGATTGGTGCGGCACTCTCCGTCCACTTTAATGAAACCGCGCTCGTCTTTTTCCAAGCCCACGCCTTCGGCATTCAAACCTTCGGTGTTTGGGATACGGCCGATAGACACGATCAGTTTGTCGAAGGTTTCGGTTTTCGCCGCACCGCCGACTTCGTAAGATACGGTTACACCGTTCTTGTCGTTTTTGATTTCATTGATTTTTACACCCAACTCAATCGCCAAACCTTGTTCTTTCGTAAATACTTTGAAGGCTTCTTTGGCAATTTGCTGGTCTGCGGCAGCCAAGAAAGTAGGCACGGCTTCAAGAATGGTTACTTCAGAACCCACACGTTTCCACACCGAACCCATTTCCAAGCCGATTACGCCAGAACCGATTACGCCCAATTTCTTCGGCACTTCGGTCAGATTCAATGCACCTTCGTTGTCCAATACATTCACGTTGTCGATATCGATTAAAGGCAGAGGACGCGGAACCGAACCGGTTGCGATGATTACATGTTTGGCCTCAACAACTGATTTTTCGCCTTTGTTATCGACTTCAACCTGCCAAACATCGCCGTTACGGCCTTTTAAAGAACCTTTGCCGAACAGGCTTTCCACTTTGTTTTTTTGGAAAAGAAACTTAATACCGCCGGTAAGTTTGGTGACGATGCCGTCTTTGCGTTCGATCATTTTGGCCGCATCGAATTTCATATCGCCCACGGTAATGCCGTGCTCGGCAAAATCGTGTTGGGCGGCATGAAAATGTTCCGAAGACTGCAACAGAGCCTTAGAAGGAATACAGCCGACATTCAAACATGTGCCGCCCAATGCGGGCGCATCGCCTGCTTTGTTTACGCCTGCATCGATACAGACGGTTTTAAAACCGAGTTGCGCGGCACGGATGGCGGCGATATAACCGCCGGGGCCTGCACCAATAACTGCTACGTCGAATTGAGACATGATTGAATCCTTTTTCTCTTTTCATGTTTAAGCCGTCTGAAACACAGCTTGTTCAGACGGCCTGATTATTTTAACGGCATGAATACGGTTGAAAATCTTTAGCCAACTGTTTGCTGGTTTTTTCATGTACGCGGATAACGGCTTTGGGATAAACCTTGCACAATGTGTCGCGTACCAAAGGAACGCCTGCCTTATTGCTGCCCAATTCCACGCGTTTGGTCAGCAAGCGCCCTTTTGCATCATAAGCAGATACCAAATATTGCTCGTTGTTTGTCGAAGCGCACGCACTCAAAAAACATACGGCGCAAAACAAAAAGTATCTCATGAGCCCCCTTGAACATTCCAAAATCTTCGAGCAAACGCCCGAAACCAATATGTTTACTGTATTACTTTATTTTTAATTATAAGCACGGTTTCAAACGGCACAGATTAAATGCCCGGGCCGTCTGAAACCATGTATCCGGCTACACCGCTTACAGGTCAAGCAGCAAACGTGCGGGATCTTCCAACAAATCTTTGATGGTTACCAAAGTCAACACCGCTTCGCGGCCGTCGATGATACGGTGGTCGTAAGACAGTGCCAGATACATCATCGGGCGTACCACTACTTGACCGTTTTCTACAACTGCACGTTCTTTGGTAGCGTGCATACCCAAAATAGCTGATTGGGGCGGGTTGATAATCGGGGTAGACATCATCGAGCCGAAAGTACCGCCGTTGGTAATGCTGAAAGTACCGCCGGTTAAATCTTCTAAAGCGATTTTGCCGTCTTTAGCTTTTACGGCGTAATCCACAATGGCTTTTTCAATATCGGCAATGCTCATTTGATCGGCATCACGCAGAATCGGCACAACCAAACCGCGCGGGCTGCCGATGGCAATACCGATATCGAAGTAACCGTGGTAAACGATATCGTTGCCGTCAACAGAGGCATTCACAACCGGGAATTTTTTCAGTGCGGCAACGGCGGCTTTAACAAAGAACGACATAAAGCCCAGTTTTACGCCGTGCTCTTTTTCGAATTTTTCTTTGTATTTGGCACGTAAATCCATAACCGGCTTCATGTTGACTTCGTTAAAGGTAGTCAAAATGGCGTTTTCTTGTTGAGAAGCCAATAAACGCTCGGCAACACGGGCACGCAAACGGCTCATCGGCACGCGCTGTTCGGGGCGCACACCGGCAGGAACGGGAGCGGCAGGTGCAGCCGCTTTCGGTGCTGCGGAAGCATTTTGCACATCTTCTTTCAATACACGGCCGTCACGACCGGAACCTTGCACGGAAGCGATATCGACACCTTTCTCGGCGGCAAGTTTGGCAGCGGCAGGCATGGCCACACCGGCTTGGGCGTTAGATGCCGCAGGAGCGGCTGCGGGGGCTTCGGCAGGTTTGCTTTCTGCGGCAGGCGCAGAAGCTTCTGCTTTGGCTTCGGTGTCGATCTTGGCCAGCAGCTGCTCCGCCACTACGGTTTCACCGTCTTGTGCCACGATTTCTACCAACACACCCGCTTGCGGCGAGGGAACTTCCAAAACCACTTTATCGGTTTCCACATCGATCAAAATCTCATCACGCTCAACGTATTCGCCTACTTTTTTGTGCCAAGACATCAATGTGCCTTCAGATACACTTTCAGATAACACAGGTACTTTTACTTCAACAATCATTTTATTCTCCGGTAGTGAAGGCCGTCTGAACCGTTTAAACCGTTTTCAGACGGCCCGAATGGTTAGTTCAGATTCATTGCATCTTCAACAAGCTGTTTCAACTGGGCAATGTGTTTACTCATGTAGCCGACAGCTGGAGAAGCGCTGGCCGGACGGCCCGCATAGCTGAGCTTTTGCTGCTCGCCCAAGATTTTTTCGATACGGTGGCGCAACTGGTGGAAAGCACCTTGGTTGCGGGGTTCTTCTTGCGCCCAAACCACATCTTTGGCATTCGGGAATTTATCCAATTCGGCTTTAACTTCGTCGTATGGGAACGGATAAAGCTGCTCTACGCGCACAATGGCAATATCGTTTTCCAGCTTACGTTCCGCACGGCCTGCCACCAAATCGTAATAAACCTGACCGGAGCAAAGAATCACGCGCTTCACGCTATTGTTATCTGCACGCTCGAAAGTATCGCCGATAACCGGACGGAAAGTCGAACCTTCGGTAAAGTTTTCCAACGGGCTCATTGAATCTTTAAAACGCAACAAGCGTTTAGACATAAAGATAACCAATGGCTTGCGGTATGAACGCAATGCTTGGCGGCGCAGAATATGGAACATCTGAGACGCTTCAGACGGCATAACAATCTGCATGTTTTCTTCCGAACACAACTGCAACCAACGCTCCAAGCGCGCAGAAGAGTGCTCGGGGCCTTGGCCGTCGTAACCATGCGGCAGAATCGTTGTTAAGCCGCACAAACGACCCCATTTGGTTTCGCCTGAAGAAATGAATTGGTCGATCACGACTTGGGCACCGTTGGCAAAGTCGCCGAACTGTGCTTCCCAAATAGTCAGCTTATCAGGAGCCGAACAAGCAAAGCCGTATTCGTAAGCCATAACGGCTTCTTCATTCAGAATAGAGTCGATTACCAAAAACGAAGCCTGTCCTTCAGACATGTTTCTCAAGGGTACATAAGCACCGTCATCGCTCTTCTCGCGTTTTTGGTCGTGCAGCACCGCATGGCGGTGTGAGAATGTGCCTCGACCCGAATCTTCACCGGAAATGCGCACACCGGTACCGTTGGTAACCAATGCCGCATAAGCCAATGTTTCGGCCATACCCCAATCGATAGGCTGTTCGCCGACCGACATGGATTTACGCGCTTCCAACACACGCTTGGCCGTGTTGTGCAACGCAAAACCTTCGGGAACTTGTGTGAATTTATCGGCCAATCGTTTGATGTCTGAAACAGGCAATCCGCTTTCTACTTTTTCGCGCCAATCTTGGCCTTGATATTTAGACCAATCTACGCGGTGTTTGCTTTCATAAGCGGTTAAGCGTGTTTGTTCGACATGCTCTCCTTTATCCAAAGCATCTCGGTAAGCCTGAATCAAACCTTCGGCTTCATCTGCTTGAATCACATTTTCTGCAACCAGTTTATCGGCATAAAGCGAACGCACACCCGGATGTTGGGCTACTTTCTTATACATCATCGGCTGAGTCAAAGTCGGGTCATCACCTTCGTTATGGCCCAGCTTGCGATAACATACCAAATCGATCACAACATCTTTATGGAATTTTTTACGGTAATCCAAAGCGGCTTGAACAACAAAACACACTGCCTCAGGATCATCTCCATTCACATGGAACACAGGTGCCTCAACCATTTTGGCAATATCTGTACAATAAACTGTCGAGCGCACATCACGGGTATCGGATGTTGTAAAGCCGATTTGGTTGTTAATCACCAAATGAATCGTACCGCCGGTTGTATAACCGCGGGTTTTCGATAAATTGAATGTTGCCTGGTTCACGCCCAAACCAATAAATGCTGAGTCGCCGTGAATCAACACAGGCAATACCTGCCCTTGGCCGTTCTCTCCGCGGCGGCGCTGTTTGGCTCGAGTCGAACCTTGCACTACCGGATTAACAATCTCAAGGTGAGACGGGTTAAATGCCAAGGTAACATGAACTGCACCGTGAGAAGTTGCGATATCCGAACTAAAGCCCATGTGGTATTTCACGTCGCCACTAGGCAAGGTTGCCGCAGCGCGGCCTTCGAATTCGGCAAACAGATCGCTGGGCTTTTTGCCTAAAGTGTTAACCAACACGTTCAGACGGCCTCGGTGAGCCATGCCGATAATCACTTCTTCCACGCCATCTTTAGCCACATTCTGAACAAGATAATTCAAACCGGCAATAGCGCTTTCACCGCCTTCGACAGAGAAACGTTTCTGACCGACGTATTTGGTATGGAGATAACGCTCTAAAGTTTCAGCGGCAGTAAGTTGCTTTAAGATAAAGCGTTTTTCATCTGCACTATATTTAGGCGTAGACAAGGCAGTTTCAAAATAATTTCTGATCCAATGGCGCTCTTCGGTATTCTCGATATACATATATTCAATACCGATGTGACCGCAATAAGTCTGTTTCAACTTACTTACGATATCCGACAACACCATTTTGTCACTACCGGCAAAGTCGCCTTTACCGACACTGAATTGGACAGCCATATCAGAAGCATCCAATCCGTGAAATTTAGGATCTAAAGCATCAAGATTGCGGGGAGGCATGCGTTTTAACGGATCAAGATCAGCAGCGCCGACACCCTGAATGCGATAAGCAGACATCATGCGCAATACACCGACCTGCTTTTTCATCATGTTTTCGTCTAACGTTCCTGCGATAGCAGCAGTAGCTCGTTTTTTTGCCAAATTGGCAAATGATTCTTGAATAGGACGATGGGCAACATCACGTTCTACACCCCCCGGCTGCGCAGCCAAATCAGTAAAATATTGCTTCCATCTTTCATCCACAGATTCCGGATCATTCAAGAAATTTTCATATAATTCTTCTATATAGGGTGCATTAGAGCCAAATAAATAAGAAAAATTCAGCTTGTCTTCCATCATGAGTGTTGCCCTTTAATGAATATAATTAGAGAGTAGAATCCTTATTTTCATGACATAAATCCATGTCTGTTGAAAATATTACCATTCTACTCTCTACGTTTTAAGTTAGCTAATATTTTCTACATTGTTTTTAAAGGTAATTTAATTACACACCCGTATCTGGCCTGCTTTACAGACCAAGGGTTTAAACAATGAGAAATATCAGCGTTTATCAATTGATACATAATCTCGGCGCGGTTCCCCTGTATAGAGTTGACGCGGACGACCGATTTTTTGGTTAGGATCACTGATCATCTCATGCCAATGAGAGATCCAACCTACTGTACGTGCCAATGCAAAAATCACGGTAAACATTGATACCGGAATACCTAACGCAGACAATACAATGCCTGAGTAGAAGTCTACATTGGGATACAGCTTACGTTCTACGAAGTAAGGATCGTTCAAGGCAATTTGTTCTAATTCCATTGCCAATTTAAATTGAGGATCATCCTCCAAGCCCAACTCTTTCAATACTTCATAACAGGTTTCACGCATGATGCTTGCACGCGGATCCATATTGCGGTATACACGGTGTCCAAAGCCCATCAAACGGTATTTGCGCTCTTTTACGCCTTCCATGAACGATGCAACATTTGAAACATCACCGATCTCATCCAGCATCTTCAACACGGCTTCATTCGCTCCGCCGTGTGCGGGACCCCACAAGCTGGCAATACCCGCTGCAATACATGCAAAGGGATTCGCACCTGAAGAACCGGCCAAACGAACGGTAGAAGTAGAAGCATTTTGTTCATGATCGGCATGCAGAATGAAAATGCGATCCAAGGCACGCACTAAAACAGGGTTAGGTTCATAATTCTCGCAAGGAGTGGCAAACATCATGTGCATGAAGTTGGCCGTGTAAGACAAATCATTGCGTGGATAATTGAACGGCAAACCATTGGAATAGCGGTAACACATCGCAGCAATGGTCGGGATTTTAGAAATCAAGCGGTAAATAGCAATTTTACGGTGCTCAGGATCAGAGATTTCCAAGCTGTCTTGATAGAATGCAGACAACGCACCTACTACGCCCACCATCATTGCCATGGGATGTGCATCACGACGGAAACCACGGAAGAACCAAGTCAATTGCTCATGAATCATAGTATGGCGCGAAACAGTGTGCTCAAACTTGGCTTTTTGTTCGGCAGTCGGTAACTCGCCGTAAATCAACAAATAGCAGGTTTCCAAATAATCACTGTTTTCAGCCAACTGCTCAATCGGGTAACCACGGTAATATAACTGGCCTTTATCACCATCAATAAAGGTTATTTTTGATTCGCAACTTGCAGTAGATACAAAGCCGGGATCAAATGTAAACATGCCGGTTCCTTTGGTGAAAGTCCGGATATCAACAACATCCGGACCCAAAGTACCTTCTAAAATCGGCAATTCCAACGATTCTTTACCATCGGCTTGCAACTTAATCGTTTTGGACATCTCTTGCTCCTTTATTTTTCTGTTGAAGTTAGACTCAGTGCATTACCTTTATCATTAAATTCGGCTTTGCTGTTTTCAGACGGCTTCAAATAAAACTTAAGCACGTCTTATTTTTTCCAGAAGAGGAAGGAAACAGGTATGTTCTGTCTGTTCTTTTTGATTTACCAAAGCTAAAAACTGCTGGTCGGGCAAATCTAAAATTTCAACAAAAACAGCCAGCTCTTCATCATTGAGATTCTGGAATTCTTTTTCCATAAACTTCCCGAGCAGGATATCCAACTCGAGAAGTCCACGGCGCGTTTGATACTGTATTCTGCGTTTTGCAGCTTCATCAAAAACAGGCATCTTATATTGCTCGTTTCAACATGATTTCCTTAATCTTACCGATAGCCCGGGTCGGATTCAAGTGCTTCGGACATACGTCAACACAGTTCATAATAGTATGACAACGGAACAACCGATAAGGGTCGTTCAAATTATCCAAACGCTCATTAGTAATAGTATCACGGCTGTCTGCAATAAAGCGATATGCATTCAGCAATCCTGACGGGCCTACGAATTTATCCGGATTCCACCAGAACGAGGGGCAAGCGGTAGAACAGCATGCACATAAAATGCACTCATAAAGGCCATCGAGCTCTTTACGTTCTTCTTGAGTTTGCAAGCGTTCACGATCCGGTGCGGGCGTATCGTTGACGACATATGGCTTGATTGAATGATATTGCTTGAAAAACTGAGTCATATCGACAATCAAATCACGAACGACCGGCAAACCGGGTAAAGGATGCAGTTTAATCGGCTGCTTCAGGCTGCGGATATCGGTTAAACAAGCCAAGCCGTTTTTACCGTTGATATTCATGCCGTCTGAACCGCAAATACCTTCACGGCAGGAACGACGGAAAGACAGGCTGTCATCTATTGCTTTCAGTTTAACGAGAGCATCCAGCAATTTCACATCTGTGGGCTCGATTTCGAGCTCATAGTCCTGCATATAAGGTTTGGCATCTACGTCAGGATTATAGCGATACACCTGAAAACGTACTTTTTCCATGTGTTGTGTTCCTTTTATTATTAGTAAACGCGCTTAGCCGGCTCGATATAATCAACGGTCAGCGGTTTGGTATGAACCGGTTTGTAAGACAAGCTGTTGTCGGCAGTATAGAAAAGCGTGTGTTTCATCCAGTTTTCATCGTCACGTTCAGGGTGGTCGTCTGAAGCATGTGCCCCGCGTGATTCTTTACGCGCTTCGGCAGAAACCAGAGTCGCTTTCGCCACTTCCATTAAGTTATCCAGTTCCAAAGCCTCAATGCGCGCAGTATTCCATACTTGGCTCTTGTCTTTGATTTCGGTGTATTTAACACGCTCGGCGAGTTTCAATACTTTTTCCACACCTTCTTTTAAGATGGCATCGGTACGGAATACGCCTGCATGCAACTGGACAGTGCGTTGCAACTCTCGGCGCAATTCATCTACGTTTTCACCACCGGTTTGATTATTCAGGCGATCCAAACGTTGTTTGGTTAATTCGCCCGCATTATTCGGCAACTCTTTCCATCCATCTTGCTTATTGATGTACTCAATCATGCTGTCACCGGCAGATTTACCGAACACAACCAAGTCCAACAACGAGTTGGTACCCAAACGGTTCGCACCGTGCACGGAAGCACAGGCACACTCACCTGCGGCATACAAACCGTTCACCACAGCTTCAGGATTATCTCCTTGGGGAACAACTACTTCGCCTAAATAGTTGGTCGGGATACCACCCATCATGTAATGTGTAGTCGGCACGACGGGAATCGGGTCTTTAATCGGGTCGATACCGGCGAACTGAATGGAAATTTCGCGGATACCCGGCAGTTTCTCCATAATCTTTTCTGCACCGATATGGTCGATTTTCAGCAACACATGGTCTTTGTTTTTGCCACAACCGCGACCCTCGTAAATTTCCATTGCCATCGCACGGGAAACCACATCGCGCGAAGCCAAATCTTTTACGGTAGGCGCATAGCGCTCCATGAAACGTTCACCGTCGCAATTCAGCAGAATACCTCCTTCACCACGCACACCTTCTGTGATCAATACGCCGGCTCCGGCAACACCGGTCGGGTGGAATTGCCAGAATTCCATATCTTCCAAAGGAATACCTGCACGGGCGCAAATACCCAATCCGTCACCTGTATTCATGAAGGCATTGGTTGACGAAGCATAAATACGACCGGCACCACCAGTTGCAAATAAAACAGCTTTTGCGTGGAAAATGTAAACATCACCGGTTTCCATTTCCATGGCGGTTACGCCGACAACATCGCCGTTATCGTCTCGGATCAAATCCAAAGCAGTCCATTCAACAAAAAACTGGGTATTGGCACGGACGTTTTGCTGGTAAAGCGTATGCAGCATGGCATGGCCGGTACGGTCGGCTACTGCGCAAGCACGCTCAACGGCACGCTTACCGTGTTCCGCCGTATGACCGCCAAACGGACGCTGATAAATCTTACCGCTCTCTACGCGGTCGAAAGGCATGCCCATGTGCTCCAATTCAATTACGGCTTCGGGGGCGCGACGGCACATAAACTCAATTGCGTCTTGGTCTCCCAACCAATCCGAACCTTTTACGGTGTCGTACATGTGCCAATCCCAACGGTCTTCCTGCACATTACCCAACGACGCAGAAATACCCCCCTGGGCTGCCACGGTATGTGAACGGGTAGGGAAAACTTTAGACAATACAGCGGTATTCAAACCGGATTTAGATAACTGCAGGGCGGCACGCAAACCGGCACCACCGCCGCCAACGATAACAGCATCAAATTTACGAACAGGAAAACTCATACAATACCCCAAATTACTTTAACCGAATAAACCAAGCAACCTACCAGCCAAATAATGGTGGCTACTTGTAAAAACAACCGCAAACCAAAAGGCTTGATGTAATCCATCCATAAATCGCGGATACCTACCCAGGCATGCAGAAACAGTGCGACGAAAGTAACTTGGGTAAATACTTTAACCCATGTTTGCGCAAAAAATGCCTGCCATGAATCGTAATCACCCGGCAAGGCAAGTAAAAAGATGATAAAAGCAATTGTGTAAATCAGCATAATAACAGCTGTTGCACGTTGCATCGCCCAATCGCGCAGGCCGTAGTGGGCACCGGCCAATTTGCGGTCTACCATAACCATGCTCCCAATACTACTGTTGAAACCAATGCTGCCACGAACACCAATTTTGCGGTGGCACGGGCGGTTTGCAGCTCCAGACCTTTATGGGCGTCCAACAACAGGAAGCGGATGCCGGCAAAAGAATGGTGCAGATAAGCCCACAAAAGGCCGATCAATACCAGCTTCACAAACGGATTGGAAACAACGGAACGGTAAGTTTCAAATGCAGCCTCACGGCTCAACGTACCGGCAAGAAACCACAGCAAAAGGGGCAGACTCAAAAATAAAAGAACCCCGCTGATGCGGTGCAGAATAGAAACAATCCCGGGTATCGGTAATCTGATATTGGGGATTTCAAGGAACACAGGGCGCTGCTTCGTCTGCATTTCAATATCCTCTTTACACAGTATATTTTTCTCAAAAACTCAAACCAAAAAGCAGGTTTATGCGCTCGGGCTACAACAAGCTACATAAAACTACGTTAAGACGTAATTTACATGTTTTGCAACTGCTTGACCAGTCTTTTATTAGAGTTTTTTGTGAATTTTATGGCGGCTTTAAAGAACAATAAATTTTTATAATTGATTTAGGCACATAAAATTTTAACTTAGCCTGATTTTTCTATCGGTTTTTCACTGAGAACCTGAAAAATCAAAACAAAAGCGGATGTTGAAACCCAACAAAAATACTTGCACACGGCATAAAAAATACTTGTTTGCGGTTTCAAGCAATTACAAAATTTTATTGCCCCATTGTGTAAATTTGGTATGATACGGCGTTGCAAAAAAGGTTTTAATCGTCCGTCTGATTATTAAATTATTAAAGGCTTTTTTGCACGGATACAAAATGGTTTCTAATCATTTTGCTTACCCTTGATGACATTCTTAAAATCAATGCTTCAACTGTACTCGCACATTATTTGATGAATTTTAGCCGGATATTGGTGACGAGGCCGTCTGAATCATTTTTTATTATTTGATCACAATCACAAATTCACCCAGGAGAGTTTTGGTATGAAATCACCCGTTCGTGTTGCAGTTACCGGTGCTGCCGGTCAAATCGGTTATGCTTTGCTGTTCCGTATTGCCAGCGGCGAAATGTTAGGCAAAGACCAGCCCGTTATTCTGCAATTATTGGATTTGCCCCAAGCGCAAAATGCCGTTAAAGGCGTGATGATGGAACTTCAAGATTGCGCGTTCCCTCTGCTGGCCGACATGTTCACTACCGACGACCCCGAAGTGGCTTTTAAAGATGCGCAGATTGCTATCTTGGTAGGCTCGCGCCCGCGCAGCAAAGGCATGGAGCGTGCCGACCTACTGCTGGCCAATGCCGAAATCTTTACCAAACAAGGTGCGGCGCTGAATAAAGTTGCCGACCGCAATGTAAAAGTATTGGTAGTGGGCAACCCTGCCAACACCAATGCCTACATCGCCATGAAGTCTGCTCCCGATCTGCCTGCCAAAAACTTTACCGCCATGCTGCGCCTTGACCACAACCGTGCATTAAGCCAAATCGCCGAGAAAACCGGCAAAGCTGTGGCAGATATCGAAAAACTGTGCGTGTGGGGCAACCACTCTCCCACTATGTATGCCGACTACCGTTTTGCCACCATCAACGGTGAAAGCGTAAAAGACATGATCAACGACCAAGAATGGAATGCCAACGAGTTCCTGCCGACCGTAGGCAAGCGCGGTGCCGCCATTATTGAAGCACGCGGCTTATCTTCTGCCGCATCGGCCGCCAATGCCGCCATCGACCATATCCGCGACTGGGTATTGGGCACCAACGGTAAATGGGTGACCATGGGCATTCCTTCAGACGGCTCTTACGGTATTCCCGAAGGCACTATGTTCGGCTTCCCGGTTACTTGCGAAAACGGCGAATACAAACTGGTTGAAGGTTTGGAAATCGACGAATTCAGTCAAGAGCGTATCAATGTAACTCTGAAAGAGTTGGAAGAAGAAAAAGCCGGTGTTGCCCACTTGCTTTCTTGATTGAGGCCGTCTGAAATCAAACGTGTTAACAAACATTCAGTTTGAAAAATCCCCTGATTGGTGCCGTTTACAGTTTCCAATCAGGGGATTTTGTTTGCCGTTAAACCCGTGGGCGATTTCATTATTTTTCAGACGGCCATTTCACAGAAATACAATATTTTCAACTCCAATATAACAAAATCATCTTAAATTAAAACGAACCATTCTTTCCTTTTTTCAGACGGCCTGTTTACAGTAACCATCAGATAACAGGCCATCTGAAAAAAGGATTTTAATATGAACACATCCACCGCACCCCTGCTCCGCTTTATCACCGCCGGCAGCGTTGACGACGG
Organism: Neisseria sp. 74A18; assembly: GCF_001308005.1. Lineage (NCBI taxonomy): Bacteria > Pseudomonadati > Pseudomonadota > Betaproteobacteria > Neisseriales > Neisseriaceae > Neisseria > Neisseria sp. 74A18. The sequence continues at coordinate 23,821 of NZ_LGZA01000001.1, read as the reverse complement.
CAAGTCCACCCTTATCGGCCGCCTGCTTTACGACAGCAAAACCCTTCTGGCCGACCAAATAGCCAAACTTGATCAAACCGCACAAAACGGTACTGCTCCCGATTTTGCCAGCCTCACCGACGGCTTGGCAGCCGAGCGCGAACAAGGTATTACAATTGATGTTGCTTACCGTTACTTTTCAACATCCAAACGCAAATTCATCATTGCCGACACCCCCGGCCACGAGCAATACACACGCAATATGGTTACCGGAGCTTCCACCGCAGATGCCGCCATTATTTTAATAGATGCCACCCGCATGGACTTCGATAATGAAAATCCCATATTGCTACCCCAAACCAAACGTCACAGCGCCATCTTGAAACTGCTGGGCTGCCCGAATATCATCGTAGCAGTCAACAAACTTGATCTTCTTGAATTTAATCAACAGAAATACCGAAAAATTACTCAGGCTTACCAAAACCTAGCCGACCGCATCGGCATAAAAGCCGATATACATTTTCTTCCCATTAGTGCGCTGAACGGCGACAACATAGTCAATACCAGCACCAACACACCGTGGTATGAAGGTCTGCCTTTACTGCCGCTGTTGGAAAGCCTGCCGGCCTCACAAACAGAAACCGATAACCTGCCTGCCTATTTTTCCGTGCAGCGCGTAGCCCGGCAAGACGGCAGCAGCAGCGATGACTTCCGCGGTTATCAAGGCCGTTTGGAAGCAGGCCGTCTGAATACGGGAGACGCAATCCGGGTATTGCCCAACAACAAAACCGCCCGCATTGCCGAGATTCATCTTCCCGGCGGCAAAACCGATTCCGCCCAAGCCGGAGACGTGTTGACGCTGACCTTAGACAGCGACATTGATATCTCCCGCGGCGACAGCATTGTTTCTGCCGACAATCCGATCATTCCCAGTCGGGATTTTCAAGCTGCATTATGTTGGTTTGATGAAAACCCTCTCAATCTGCGGCGCAAATATCTTTTAAAACAAGGCACACGAACCACTCCGGCAAAAATCAGCGAAATTTCATATATATGGGACGTTCACACTTTAAGCCGTGTTCAATCGGCACAACAGCTCCATTTAAACGACATCGGCAATGTGAGTTTGAAAACCCAGCAGCCGCTCAATGCAACGGCTTACAATGAAAACCCTGCCACGGGTGCGTTCATTTTGATAGATGAAGCCACCAATCACACGGTAGCCGCCGGCATGATACGCCATACCCATCAGCAAAGCAGTTTTGAAATTTAATTTATGACAGTCAATCAACTTGAAAATAGTGCGTTCGTCATAATCAGGCTTACCCAAGTATGCGGTTTTGTTATTAAAGTTAAGCTGATTGACGATATGTGCACGAAACGCTCACGGCCGGCCGATTAAGTAGCCGAACCATAAACAGGCCGAGACCTTTGCAAAACCTTCAGATGCGGATGCCGTTCAAGGCGTAGCAGCACAGCGAGTGCAGACATATCATATAGATAGGCGAACAAGTGAGCAACGCGCAACGCAGAAATGCGCCGCAAATGGGGGTTTTGCAAAGGTCTCAGGCCGTCTGAAATATTATTTCAGACGGCCTGTTTATGGTTCGTGCTTTCTTAACAAGATGATAAACTTTTTGAGTCAACCGTCTTATCAAGCACTCGAATTACGCTTATTGGTTATTGGTCAACAAACGCACGTTCGATCAGATAATCGCCGCGCTGCCCCATTTTCGGTGAAACTTTCAAACCAAACTCGTTCAATACCTCGCTGGTATCTTTCAGCATGGCCGGGCTGCCACACAGCATCGCGCGGTCGTGTTCGGGATTCATCATCGGCAAACCGATGTCTTCAAACAGCTTGCCGCTGCGCATCAGATCGGTAATGTGGCCGCGGTGCGGATATTCTTCACGCGATACCACCGGATAATAAATCAGTTTTTCTTTAACGATTTCACCCAAATATTCATGCTCGGGCAATTCTTTGGTAAAGCGGTCGTAATAGGCCAAATCTTTTTCATAGCGCACACCGTGTACCAAAATGACTTTTTCAAACTGCTCGTAAACTTCAGGGTCTTTGGTGATGCTCAAAAACGGGGCGATACCGGTTCCGGTTGACAGCAGATACAGGTTTTTTCCGGGATTCAAATCACCGCAGATCAACGTACCGGTAGGCTTTTTGCTGATCAATACTTCGTCGCCCACTTTCAAATGCTGCAAACGGCTGGTCAAAGGGCCGTCTTGCACTTTAATACTGAAAAATTCGAGATGCTCTTCCCAGTTGGCGCTGGCCACGCTGTATGCACGCATCAACGGCTTGCCGTCCACCATCAAACCCACCATCACAAACTGCCCGTTTTCAAAACGCAATGATTCGTCGCGCGTGCAGGTAAAGGTAAAGTAAGCGTCTGTCCAATGGTGTACAGATAAAACTTTCTGGGTATTGAATGCTGCCATTATCGGTTTCCTAATATTAAATTGAAAAGGCCGTCTGAACGCGCAGACAGGCCGTCTGAAAATCATTATTCACACCGCTGCCTGAACGGTGCCGTCTGAATCTTCGGTGTGTTTATCGAACTGCAGGCTGTGCAGATCGGCATAGCGTCCGCCTTTGGCCAGCAATGCGGCGTGCGTTCCCTGCTCAACAACCCTTCCTTCGTGCATCACAACGATGTTGTCGGCTTTTTCGATGGTGGAAAGGCGGTGGGCGATAACGATGGTTGTGCGGTTTTGCATCAAAGTTTCCAATGCCGCCTGTACCAAACGCTCCGATTCGTTATCCAGCGCACTGGTGGCTTCGTCTAAAATCAAAATCGGCGCATCTTTCAGAATGGCGCGGGCAATGGCCAAACGCTGACGCTGCCCGCCTGAAAGTTTTAAGCCGTTTTCACCGATTTCCGTCTGCAAACCTTTGGGCATGGCCTTGATAAATTCCCAAGCATTGGCGGCTTTTGCCGCCTGAATAATCTCGGCTTCGCTCACTTTGTTCAGACGGCCGTAAGCGATATTGGCCGCCACCGTGCCGTTGAACAGCACCACGTCTTGGCTCACAAACGCCATATTCGAACGCAGGCTTTCCAGCGTAAATTCGCGCAAATCGATACCGCTGATGCGAATTTCGCCTTCCGTCGGGTCGAAAAAGCGCGGCAGCATATTGGCCAATGTGGTTTTACCGCAGCCGGAAGCACCGACCAAAGCCACCACTTTTCCCTGCGGCACCAACAGGTTGATACCGTTCAAGCTGTTGCGTTCTGCTTCGGGATAACGGTGTACAACATTACAGAATTCGATGTTGCCGGGCTTCGCGCTTAAAGCCAAACCGCCGCCGTCGCTTTCTTCGGGGGCATCCAAAAAACCGAACACGCTTTCTGCCGCCGCCAAACCGCGCTGGAGCGACTGCATTACGCCCGTCATCCGTTTAATCGGGTCGAACATCATGATCATGCTCGATAAAAAGGCCATAAAGTCGCCGGCACTGAAATCGGAAGAGTTTGCCTGACCCGCTGCCACATACACAATCACAGCCAATGCCACCGATGCCATCAACTGGGTAAAACCTGTGCCGAAAGAGCTGGCGGATACTTGTTTGATGGTGTTGCGGCGCACATTGTCGGAAACGTGTTCGAAGCGTGCCGTTTCATATTTTTGGCCGCCATAAACCTTAATCACGCGCGCGCCTTCGATGCTTTCGTTCAACACTTGCATCATTTGACCGAGAAAGGTTTGATTAACCTGCGACAGATTGCGCAAACGGCGGCTGACCAAACGGATACTGATGGCAACCACTGGCAAAATTGCGAAGGTAATCAGGGTTAACTTCCAATCCAAATACAAGAGCAGACCGAGTAAACCGATAACGCTTACGCCGTCTTTGGCAATAACGGTAATCACGTTAAAACCGGCTTCGGTAATCTGCCCTGCATCGCTCAAGATGCGCGACATGATCCGGCCGCTGCTGTTGTTGCCGAAATAGCCCGACGGCAGGCGCATCATTTTTTCAAACATTTCGCCGCGGACTCTATGCACCAAATGGCTGGAGAGATAAGTCGTACAATATTCGTTGAGAAAATTAAACAGGCCGCGAATCAGAAACAGGCCCACAATCGCCATCGGCAACCAAGCCATCTTCTGCATGTTTTTATCTACAAAGCCTTCGTTAATCAAAGGCTTAAGCAAATAACCGAAAGCAGGCATGGTTGCCGCCACCACCAGCATCGAAAAAACGGCCACCGAAAATATTTTCCAGTAGTCTTTCAGATACCCCAGCAGGCGTTTGTATAAAACCAGATTGGATTGTTCTTTCATTTGCTCTGCACAATTTCCCGTAAATTGAGCGCAAACACCGAATTTTAAACAAAAATGTTTCTCATCACAATGTTTGCCGATATTGCGGAAGCACCCTTGCCCGTCGGCACATGTGCCCGTTTGCCTTGCTGCTTTCGTGCTTCAGGCATCATCATCCGAAGGCCGCCCGAATATGTTTTCAGACGGCCTGAATGTCTTTATTTTTCTAAGGTTTCACGAATAATGGTTTTCACGATGTCGGCATTGTTCGGCACGACTTGAACGCGTTGCGGCAGTTTTTCCAAGCCCTCCAAACCGGCGGGGCGCGGGATTTGTACGTCGCCCACGGCTTCGCGGATGGTATCTTCAAACTTGGCCGCCAATGCGGTTTCCAAACAAACGATGGTCTCGCCCGCTTCGCGCACTTCGCGCGCTACTTTCACACCGTCGGCGGTATGCGGGTCGATGAGTTCGCCGTCGGCTTGGTGCACTTCGGCGATGATGCGCAAACGGTCTTTGTGCAGGCTCTTGCCGGATACGAAACCGTAGCGTTGATGCACTTTTTCCAGCAGCCAATTCAGGTCGAAGCCTTTACCTGCGCCCACTTCCGCCCACAAGGCTTCCACTTGTGCGGCATCGCGCTCAACCAAATCGAAAATAAAACGCTCGAAGTTGGAGGCTTTGGAAATATCCATAGACGGGCTGGAAGTTACCATAGTGTGATCGGCGGTACGCGGGCGGTATTCGCCGGTTTTGAAAAACTCGTCCAACACGTCGTTTTCATTGGTCGCCACAATCAGGCGGTGGATGGGCAGACCCATTTGGCGGGCAATGTGGCCGGCGCATACATTGCCGAAGTTGCCGCTGGGCACGCAGAAACTGACTTTTTGCTCGTTGCTGTGGGTTGCGTTGAAATAGCCGGCAAAGTAATACACCACTTGGGCAACGATGCGCCCCCAGTTGATGGAGTTAACCGTGCCGATGTGGTATTGCTCTTTGAAAGAAGCGTCATTTTGCACGGCTTTAACGATGTCTTGGCAATCGTCAAACATGCCTTTTACGGCGATATTGTGGATATTGTCGTCTTGCAGGCTGAACATCTGTGCGCGTTGGAAAGCACTCATTTTGCCTTCGGGCGACAGCATGAATACATGAATGCCTTTTTTGCCGCGCAGCGCGTATTCGGCTGCCGAACCGGTGTCGCCGCTGGTGGCGCCGAGGATATTGAGCTGTTTGCCTTCTTTGTTCAGCACATATTCAAACGCGTTGCCGAGAAACTGCATGGCCATGTCTTTAAACGCCAGCGTCGGGCCATTGGAGAGGGCTTGGATTTTGATGCCGTCTGAAAGCGTGCGCACCGGCGTGATTTCTGCCGAGCCGAAAGCTTCGGCGGTGTAAGTGCGGTTGATGATGTCGCGCAGGTCGTCGGCGGGAATATCGGTAATAAACAGGCTCATGATTTCAAAAGCCAATTCGGGATAGCTCAAGCCGCGCCATTTTTCCAGCGTTTGCCCGTCAACCTGCGGATAGCTTTCGGGCATCATCAGGCCGCCGTCGGGAGCAAGGCCCATCAATAAAACTTCGCTGAATGCTTTATGTGCGGTTTGGCCGCGGGTGCTGATATATTTCATGATTTCTTTTTGTATTCTGAGAAAGTTAGGAAATTAAAGCTCGTTTTACCGTTCAGACGGCCTATACCAAAGAGGCCGTCTGAATCATATTTTCACTCACGCATCAACCGCTTGACGCACGCCGTAACCGTTTTGGCCGTTACCGAAGCGGCGGTTTGCGCGCGTGTATTGGGGTTAACGATTTTGATCAGCTCTTCGGTTGTTACCTGATTGAGCACTTCTTCGCTGGCGCAACCGCAGATTTTGTTTTCCCATTCGCGTTGCTGCTGCGCCGTCATTACCAAAGCGGCCAGCTTCCATTCATTGCGTTTATTCAATTCTGTGCGGCATTGGTTTTCTACAACGGTTTTAACAATGCCGTCGGTTCTTGCTATGCCGTCACCACCGGCAACACAGCCGCCCAATAATAAAACACCCATCAAACCTGTTATTTTCTTCATGGTTTTTTCTTCCTTAAAGCCAACCGGCAAGCGGTATTCGGAGCCATTGCGGCAAACGGCGGGGTTTTCGGCAAAGTGGCCGTCTGAAACCCAATCAAGCCGGTATTGTACAACATCGGGCTGCCGCTTACACGATTATATACGGCGGCAAAATCCTTCAACGCAACCCGAAGCTTTCTGCCCGCATCGCCCTCTGTTTATCCGCCATAGCCAATCAACTCAACTTTTACTACCCCCTTGCTGCCTTGTATTAAAAATAAGTTGATTGACTATATAATAACAGGCCGTCTGAACAGAAAAGCACGCCATGACCGATCTCTTCACCCGCCAACCCGATGCACCTTTGGCCGAACGCCTGCGCCCGCACTCACTTGACGAAGTGATCGGGCAGCAACATTTAATCGGCGAAGGCAAACCGCTCCGCGTGGCCGTAGAAGGCGGCAAGCCGCATTCCATGCTCTTGTGGGGGCCGCCCGGCGTCGGCAAAACTACGCTGGCACGAATTTTGGCACAAAGCTTCAACGCCCAGTTTCTGCCCGTATCGGCGGTTTTTTCGGGCGTGAAAGATATCCGCGAGGCCATCGACAAAGCCGAAATGGCTCTGCAACAAGGCCGACCCACCATTTTATTCGTCGATGAAGTCCACCGCTTCAACAAAGCCCAGCAAGACGCTTTTCTGCCGCATGTTGAAAGCGGGCTGTTAACCTTCATCGGCGCCACCACCGAAAACCCTTCTTTTGAAGTCAACCCCGCCCTGCTCAGTCGCGCCCAAGTGTATGTGCTGCAATCTTTAAACCCGCAAGACATGCGGCAACTTACAGACAAAGTGCTGGCCTTGCCCGAATACACCGGTTTCGATCTCACCGAAGACGCACGTTCGCTACTTACCGATACGGCCGACGGCGACGCACGCCGCCTGCTCAATCTGCTCGAACAACTGTTGCGCGCCGCCGGCACACGCCGTCTGAAAACACTGGATGCCGCTTTCTTGGCCGAAAGCCTCGGCGCACAAATCCGCCGTTTCGATAAAGGCGGAGAAAGCTTCTACAACCAAATTTCCGCCCTGCACAAATCGGTTCGCGGCTCGCACCCCAATGCCGCACTCTATTGGTTCTGCCGCATGCTCGACGGCGGTGCCGACCCGCGCTACCTGTCCCGCCGCATCATACGCATGGCTTGGGAAGACATCGGCTTGGCCGACCCCCGCGCCATGCAGATTGCCAACGAAGCCGCCGCCGCCTACGAACGCTTAGGCTCTCCCGAAGGCGAACTCGCGCTCGCACAAGCCGTGCTTTATCTGGCCGCAGCCGCCAAATCCAACGCAGGCTATACAGCCTATAATCAGATGCGCGAGTTTGTGAAACAAAACGCCAGCGACGAAGTACCCGTCCATCTTCGCAACGCCCCCACCAAACTGATGAAAGAGTTGGGCTACGGGCGCGAATACCGCTACGCGCACGACGAACCCCACGCCTATGCCGCAGGCGAAACCTATATGCCAGACGGCTTGGACGAACCCGACTTCTACCAACCCGTACCGCGCGGGCTGGAAATCAAAATCGGCGAAAAACTGGCTTGGCTGAAAACACTGGACGAAAACGAAGAATCACATTAAACAACCCGAATCCGCGCCTTTCTACAGAAACATACCGATCCCTTTACCAAACCCTCGGATGTGGATGCAGTTCAAGGCTTAGCAGCACAGCGTGTGCAGACATATTCATATATAAGGCTGAGCGAGTATAAGGCTGAGCGAGCGGGCAGCGCACAACGCAGAAATACGCCGCAGATAAGGGTTCGGCAAAGGTGTCATACTATTGATTTATACTATCAAGCCAATACCTTTCGGCAACAGCACGCTACGGTTTTCAAGCCTCAACCGGCCTTTCAGACGGCCTGCCTTCCAATTCCCGACAAAACTACTCAACTACCTTCTGCAAATCTGCTAAAATACGCGCCGACAAAAATAAAATTTTCAAAGGCACACAAAACATGGCACTTCTGCAAATCGCCGAACCCGGCATGTCCGCCGCACCGCACCAACACCGCCTAGCCGTCGGTATCGACTTAGGCACCACCAACAGCCTTGTCGCCTCCGTCAAAAGCGGCAGTGCCGTTTGCCTGCCCGACGAACAAGGGCGGGTAACGCTGCCCTCCGTAGTGCGCTATTGCGAAGACTCCCGCTCCGAAGTCGGCTACGATGCGCTCAAAGCCCAAAAAATCGACCCGGTCAACACCATAAGCTCGGCCAAACGCCTTATCGGCCGTACGCTGGAAGATTTAAAACAAGACCCCCATTACCTGCCCTACCGCTTCGGCAGCAACGAACGCATCATCGAGCTGCACACCCGCGCGGGCGACAAAACGCCTATCGACGTATCGGCCGACATTCTCCGCGCCTTGAAGCAGCGTGCCGAAGAAAACCTCGGCGGCGAACTCGTAGGTGCCGTGATTACCGTGCCCGCCTATTTCGACGATGCCCAACGCCAAGCCACCAAAGATGCCGCACGGCTGGCCGGATTGAATGTTTTGCGCCTGCTCAACGAACCGACCGCCGCCGCCATTGCCTACGGCTTGGACAACGCATCGGAAGGCACGTTTGTGGTGTACGACCTCGGCGGCGGCACATTCGACGTATCCGTATTGCAGCTCACCAAAGGGCTGTTTGAAGTGAAAGCCACCAACGGCAACAGCGCACTCGGCGGAGACGACTTCGACCACCGCCTGTTCTGCTGGTTGCTCGAACAAAACGGTTTGTCCCAACTCAACGAGCAAGACAGCCAACTGCTGCTGAGCCTCGCCCGTGCCGCCAAAGAAACCTTGACTACCGACACCAGCGCCACCGTGCGCACCGTGCTTTCAGACGGCCGCCAAGTCGATACCACCGTTACCCGCCAAGCATTCCACACGCTTACGCAACATCTGGTTGCCAAAACCATCGAGCCGGTAAAGCAGGCTTTGAAAGATGCCTGCGTAGGCAAAGCCGACGTAAAAGGCGTGATTATGGTGGGCGGCTCCACCCGCATGCTGCACGTTCAGCAAGCCGTGGCCACCTTTTTCGGCCAAACGCCGCTCAACAACCTCAACCCCGACCAAGTGGTCGCACTCGGCGCGGCGATGCAGGCCAATGTGCTGGCGGGCAATAAAAACGAAGACGAATGGCTGCTGCTCGACGTAACGCCCCTGTCGCTCGGCCTCGAAACCTACGGCGGGCTGGCGGAAAAAATCATCCCGCGCAACAGCACCTTGCCCACCGCCCGCGCCCAAGAGTTCACCACCTTTAAAGACGGCCAAACCGCGATGACTATTCATGTGGTGCAGGGCGAACGCGAACTCGTGTCCGACTGCCGCAGCCTCGCCAAATTCACCTTGCGCGGCATTCCGCCGATGGTGGCCGGCGCCGCCCGCATCCGCGTAACCTTCCAAGTGGACGCAGACGGCCTGCTTTCCGTGTCCGCCCGCGAACAATCCACCGGCGTGCAGGCGCAAATCGAAGTGAAACCTTCCTACGGCCTCGACGACGAAACCATCACGCAAATGCTGAAAGAGAGCATGTCGAACGCCTCCGACGACATGGCCGCCCGCGCCCGCGCCGAAGCCGTTGTAGAAGCCGAAGGCCTGATTGCAGCCGTAGAAGCCGCATTGGAAATGGACGGCGATTTATTAAGCGAAACCGAACTTGCCGCCATCCGCGACAGCATCACCGCTTTGCAGAATCTTGTTGAAACCGGCAAGGCCGACGAAATCCGCAACGCCGTCGCAGCCTTCGGCCACACCACCGACGGCTTTGCCGCCAAACGCATGGATAGAAACATCAAACGTGCATTAACGGGGCAAAAAGTAGAAGATATCTAAGACATGAGCACCTACGCCCTTATCGTGCTGGCCTTTGCCATGTCTATGGATGCCTTTGCCGCCTCCATCGTCAAAGGTGCGGTAATCAACAAGCCCAATGCCCTGAAAATAATCAAAATCGCTTTGATTTTCGGCATTGTCGAAACCATTACCCCGCTGATAGGCTGGGCCGGCGGCAGAATGGCTCAAAAATTTATTTCCGATTGGGATCATTGGATAGCATTCGTTCTATTGTCGGCACTCGGCTGCAAAATGATATACGGCGCCCTTTTCCAACAAAATGAACCGGACTGTAAAGCCCAATCGGGGAAATACGGCTTTTTGATGATTGTTGCCACTGCCGTTGCAACCAGCATTGATTCGATGGTTGTCGGCATCAGCCTGGCGTTTCTGAATGTCAACATTATTGCAACCGCCCTGTTAATCGGCATGGCCACCACCTTAATGTCTGCCCTCGGTATCGTTTTGGGACGTTTGTTCGGCAAAGCGATGGGGAAACGGGCCGAAATTTTGGGCGGTATCGTGCTCATACTGATAGGCTCGTCGATTTTGATCGAACATTTAGAACTGTTGGCTTAAACATCCGCCAACCAAACCATAAACCCGACCTGTCGGCAAAACAGCAAAGGCAATACCCCGTTTGCCCGTTTTTTGCCGCTTAATTTAAAACATTAATAGCAACCCCGGCAGACCCTCTGCCGCATCGGGTAAAATACAGCCAATAAACTTATTTTTGATACAAGGCTGCAAGCACCGCTTCAGCGGCTTGCACAAGCATTGCCCTCTTTGAGCCAAGGTTCAACAACGCCGTAGCAGAAATAAAGTTTATTTGCCATAACGCCCGAAAAAAACTTTATCCCAAGAGAACACACATGCCGAAAGTAACCATACTCCCACACGCCGAACTCTGCCCCGAAGGCAAAATCATCGATAACGCGCCCGAAGGCCAAACCATTTGCGATTTACTGCTCGACCACGACATCGAAATCGATCACGCCTGCGAAAAATCCTGCGCCTGCACCACCTGCCATGTCATCGTGCGCCAAGGTTTCGACAGCTTGGAAGAGCCGTCTGAAATCGAAGAAGATCTGCTCGACCAAGCATGGGGTTTGGAGGCGGAATCACGTTTGAGCTGCCAAGCCAAAGTAGCCGATGAAGATTTGGTGGTAGAAATCCCCAAATACACCATCAACCACGCGCGCGAGCACCATTAAAACTCTTGTGTTTCCTAATCGACGAAATGACCGACACACCATCAGATGCCGCCGTTTCCCCGCCCAAGCCGAAAAGCCGCACATTAAAAGACAGCTTGAAATGGTATAAAACAACCTTCAAGCTGTTACTTAAGTATTGGTATTTATGGCTAGCGATTATTATGCTTTCCACCTTCATCAGTTTACTGTTTAATTTCGTAGGTGGCTGGTTACAAGAAACTTTAGCAACACACTTACCAACACATTTGGAGCCTGATGCTTTATTACCCTTAATAATGCTTTTCATCTCCATTACTTTGAAGATCTATTTAACCGGAGCATTTTTAGTTTCAGCTGAGAGCGTTATAGAAAATAAACAGATTCTTACTGAAAATATTTGGAAAAAATGGCGCAGTGGTTTTACGGATATGGCCAAATTATCCGTCTTTTGCATATGTATACTCAGCATTGAATCTATTATTTTCGGTATATTGACCATGCTATCTACGACCTTGGACATTGTATCGAGCACATTCCAAAACAACCCTGAACACTATACTTTGGACATGTCACATGATTTTTTCTATATGACCTTGCTAACTACTGCGGTTACTTTCCTGTTTTTGACTCCTTTATGGTTTATGCTTCCCTTGCTAACCTTGAATAAAGTAACTTTTAAACAGACTTTTTCCTCCAGCTTTAATGGCATGACACGGAATATATTGCCACTATCCATTTATTTGCTACCTACACTATTGCTGATTCTTTTTGCAAATCAAACGATTTATCAAATTTTGGATTATTTTTTTAATCTGGATATTTACGATTATACCGAGGCAATTGAAATCACTTTGTACTATATAAGCCCTGTATTAATAACCTTGCAGCTATACATTCCCTATCGGGACATCTACATTTCACCCATCTCAGAAAATCAGTTGAAGCAATAAAATCAAAAAGGAGACACCCAATGAAATGGACAGACACCCAACGCATTGCCGAAGAACTTTACGACACCCACGGCGACATCGACCCGAAAACCATCCGCTTTACCCATCTGCGCGACTTGATTCTCGCCCTGCCCGATTTCGATGACGATCCCGCCCGTTGCGGCGAAAAAATTCTCGAAGCCGTACAGCAAGCATGGATTAACGAGGCGGAATAAACATCTTTCAACTTTTAATTTGAATATAAATGCAAATGCCGTTTAAGGGTTAGCTAACGTAACCAATGCAGGCATATCACGCATCAAGCAAAGCCGGCATCGTACAACGCAGAAATACGCCGCAACCGGTGCTTTGCAAAGGTGTCGGCCGTCTGAAAAAAAGCTGCATCTTATTGAGATGCAGCTTTTTTTCAGACGGCCATACCAAACCGGATGGATTACATCCTTCCCAACTCGCGTTGCAGCGCCTGTATATTCTGCTGGCGGTCGAGTACGCTTCCTTGAAGTTGGCTGATTTGCTGTTGGTCTATATTACCGTTTTTTGCCGCGCGTGCAGATGCTAAAGACTGTTGCGCTTCCGATAATGCTTTGCGCTCATTGGCCAATTCCTGCTCCAGAATCGAACGGCGGCTGTTGCTTGCAGACGATTTCGGTGCAACGGGCACAACAGGGGCTTTAGCGTGTTGCGGAGCTGCTTTAACATAGTTTTTAGAAGCATGCGCTTTTTCCGCCGGCTGTTTTTTGGGCTCGGCCGCTCTACTTTGGGTATATTGCGGCTGATCGTAACGGCTGCTGCTGTAACGGCCGATAGAAGGCAAATCGGCTGCTTGGCAATTACCCAAACGCTTGGAAGTGTAGGTAATCTGGCCATTGACGACACAAGTATAAATCTTTGCCGATGCCGTCTGAATGCCGGACAAACCCAACAGTAAAAATACGCTTATCCCGATTAACTTTTTCATATTATTCAAAACATCTTTAAATACAAGAATCAACAGTAAACCGCTGCGGTTGTTGCCGCCTTTCTGCCGAGCGGATGTTCAGACGGCATCCGTGATCAAGCCGAAAAACCGATTACCCTGCAAACCGCTCAATCTCAAAAATCCATAAACGGATATGTGTGGGCAATCAACAGACAGATGAATAAAAGCAGCTTAGAAACACCAAAGCTGCTTTACCCGATAGGCCGCCATATCGCACCGTACGGCAAGCCGGACGAGAAGCAGCTTTATTCATATTTGCTTTGCCCAATCAGGCCCGCACATTTTGTTTAAAGCATATTTTCCAAACAAACAGGCAAGCGGGCGGAAGCATAATCGATATGCATGAATCCTGCAATCTGCACATCCGATTAAATTAATCGTTTACCGCATACACAGCCGAAGTTTGCGATTCTGCTGCCGATTCGGCATCACACAGAGATGAAAGATGCTCTTTAACCTCCCCTTGATCAGACAGAAGCGCTTCACTGGCCGCCAGCAAAAGAATGGCCTGTTTGAAAGATGTATAAGACATAATGAGTAAAACCCCGTAGTTTAAAATTTAATGGTTATATCAGGACGCATCTCAATCGGCTTGCGAAGCGGTTTTTTAAGAAAAATGCCACATGCAACGCCCACCGGCGGCACGCCCTAAAATTCAACTTGATGGGGCAGACGGAAACTGTGCTTCGATTTCATTTTCGATTTGTTCCAACTCTTCTTGCCAACCCAACCAGCTCTCCTCAAGTTTACTCAATTTTACCTTAACATCAGCTAAATTAGCGAGCACTTGCTGAAGCTTTACTTTATTCTCTTCCAAATAAGCATCTTCTTGTGACAAAAATGTTTCACATGCCGTTTGAACTTCGTTTAGCTCCGCCATTTCTTTTTCTGCTTTATCTATTTTGTGCAGAACAGGCTTAGTGCGTTTGGCTTTTTCCTGCCGTATCTGCGCTTCGAGGCGTTTGGTGTCTTTGCGGCTTTGGGTTTGTGCCGAAACGGCGGGGGCTGTGGCAGCATTTTCCTGTGCCAAACGCCATTGGCGGTAATCGTTCAAATCGCCGTCGAAGTTTTTCAGACGGCCTTTATCAATCAATAAAAAGCTGTCGGTGGTGGCTTCTAGCAGGCTGCGGTCGTGCGACACCACAATCAACGCGCCCTGAAAACTCTGCAAAGCCACGGTAAGTGCGTGGCGCATATCCAAATCGAGGTGGTTGGTCGGTTCGTCGAGCAGCAGCAGATTGGGCTTTTGCCACACAATCATCGCCAATGCCAGCCGTGCTTTTTCGCCGCCGGAAAAAGGTTCGATTTTCTGCAAAGCCATATCGCCGACAAAGTTGAAGCCGCCGAGAAAATTGCGGATTTCCTGCTCGCGCACATCGGGCGAAAGCTGCTGGATGTGCCAAACGGGGCTTTGGTCGTCGCGCAGGGTATCGAGCTGGTGCTGGGCGAAATAGCCGATATTGAGCTTTTCGGATTTCACCATCTGGCCGGACAATAAAGCCAATTCTCCGGCCAAGGCTTTGATAAAGGTAGATTTTCCGCTGCCGTTCACACCCAGCAATCCGTAGCGTGCGCCGCTTTCCAGCGATAAGGTAATGTCGTTCAGCACTACCGTATCGCCATAGCCTAAATCGGCTTTATCCATTTTTAACAGAGGGTTGGGCAAGTGTGCGGGCGTTTCAAATTCAAATGAAAATTCGCTGTCGAGATGCGCGGGGGAGATGCGCTCCAGTTTGGCCAACGCTTTCATGCGGCTTTGCGCTTGCGTAGCTTTGGTGGCTTTGGCTTTGAAGCGGTCGATAAACGATTGCAAATGCTTGATCTGCATTTGCTGCTTCACATACGCGGCTTGCTGTTGCGCCAAACGCTGGGCGCGTTCGGTTTGGTAAAAATCGTAGTTGCCGCCGTATTGGGTGAGTTTCTGATTTGATAATTCAACGGTTTGCGTGGTAGTGGCATTCAGAAAATCGCGGTCGTGCGAAATGATGATTTGGGTACACGGCAGGTTGGCGAGATGGTTTTCCAGCCACAGTACGGTTTCGAGATCCAAATGGTTGGTCGGTTCGTCGAGCAGCAATAAATCGGCGCGGCACATCAGAGCTTGGGCGAGATTCAAACGCATACGCCAGCCGCCTGAAAAAGCTTTCACGGGCTTGCTGTGTTCTTCCTGAGCGAAACCCAGTCCGCTTAACAATTTGGCGGCGCGGGCGGGTGCGGTGTATGCGTCGATTTCTTCGAGCTTGGCGTGCCATTCGGCGATTTTGATGCCGTCGTTTTGTGCTTCGGCTTCTGCTAAGGCCGTCTGAAATTGCTGCAATTCGGCATCGCCCTGCAAAACATAATCTAAAGCCGGCGTATCCAACGCGGGCGTTTCCTGCGCTACTGCCGCCGTTTTCCAATGTTTGGGAATCAGCACGTCGCCCGCATCATGTGTGATTTCCCCTTTGATTAAAGCAAACAAGCTCGATTTGCCGGTGCCGTTTTTGCCGATTAAGCCGACGCGCTGATTGGGGTTGACGGTGAGATTGGCTTGGTTGAGCAACACTTTCAGGCCGCGTTGGAGGGTGAGGTTTTTGAGTTCGATCATGGGAAAACAGATGGCATAAGGGAAAACAGGCATTTTAAACGATTTGGCTGCACAAGCGGCACCGTCGGCAGACTTTGCATATCAAAAGCCCATTGCTGCGGCTGTCGCAAATAAACCGCAATCCTGCTACGTCGTTGCTGCACCTTAGCTCAAAAAGAACAACGCTTGTGTAAACCATTGAAGCGGCAACAGAATATCTTCCGTATTGCGCACACTGCCTGAGGCTTGCTGCCTTGCATCTAAAGACAAGTTTATTTGCCATGAAATTATTGGCATTTAATTTCAAAAATTATAAAAATTAACCAATAAAATATTTAAAGAGCGATTTGTTTATCGTTTTTTTTTACAGGAAAGGTTTTCTCATCAGCGTTGTTTTGTTAAGGTGTTTTCACGCCAAACCATTTTCGGCATTATGCTGTCAACCGAATAGAAAGGAAACTATGCCTGCAAAACAAAACCCTCTCACACATCAAGGAAAAATCAACCCGGCTGTTTTTTACAGCTCTTCAGCCATCATTTTTTCCATCATACTGTTTGCCGTTATTGCTCCCCAAACCGCAGACTCTACCTTCAAAGCCATTCAGGCGGCCATCGTTTCCAATGCCAGTTGGTATTACGTTTTAACCGTTGCCGTAGTTCTGTTGGCATCCGTTTACTTGGGCTTGTCGCGCTACGGCACCATCAAGCTCGGCCCCGATCACGCCCGCCCCGATTACAGCAACCGTTCTTGGTTTGCCATGCTTTTTTCCGCTGGCATGGGTATCGGCTTGATGTTTTTCGGCGTTGCCGAACCGGTAATGCATTTCTTGTCTCCGCCCGTGGGCGACAGCAACACGGTTGAAGCCGCCCGACAAGCCATGCGGCTGACTTTTTTCCATTGGGGCCTGCACGCCTGGGCGATTTACGCGATTGTGGCGCTGATTTTGGCGTTTTTTGCTTACCGCCACAATCTGCCGCTAACGCTGCGCTCTGCGCTCTACCCTTTAATCGGCAATAAAATTTACGGCCCGATCGGTCATACGGTAGATGTTTTTGCCGTAGTCGGCACTTTATTTGGCGTTGCCACCTCATTGGGCTACGGTGTCTTGCAGGTTAACGCCGGTTTGAACCACCTTTTTCCGGCTGTTCCGGTCGGCACTTCTACACAAATCATCTTGATTATCGCCATCACCGCTTTAGCAACGGTTTCGGTAGCCACAGGCTTGGATAAAGGCGTTAAGTTTCTCTCCGAATTGAATTTGGGCTTGGCGGTGGTCTTGCTGCTGTTTGTATTGCTCGGCGGTTCTACTGTGTTTCTGCTGCAGGCGTTGGTACAGAACATCGGCCACTACACATCCAATATCGTCAACATGACGTTCAATCTTTTTGCCTACCAAAAAACCGACTGGATCGGCGGTTGGACTATTCTTTATTGGGGCTGGTGGCTGAGTTGGGCGCCTTTTGTCGGCCTGTTTATCGCTCGCGTTTCGCGCGGACGCACCATCCGTGAATTTGTTATCGGCGTATTGTTGGTACCGACAGGCTTCACCTTTATGTGGATGACCTTTTTCGGCAATTCCGCCATCGATATGATTCTGAACCAAAATATCGCATCGCTCGGAACAGTGGTGTCGCAAGACGTTTCTCTGGCTTTGTTTGCCTTTTTGGAACACCTGCCTTTCTCCACCCTCTTTACCTATATTGCCCTGTTGATGGTGGTGGTATTTTTCGTTACATCCGCCGACTCCGGTGCATTGGTCATGGATATGTTGTGTGCTTACGGCGAAGGCAGCAAAGGCGTGGCTTACCGTATCTATTGGTCGGTCGGTGCCGGCGTAGTGGCTATCGTACTGTTGTTGGCCGGCGGACTCGGTGCGTTGCAAACCATGGCGATTGCCAGCGCGCTGCCTTTCGTAACCGTTTTGATGATTGCCATGTACGGCTTGTTTAAAGCCCTGAATATCGACATTCAAAAACAGATGGTGCAGCAAGTGTCTCCGCCCACCGTTGCGCCGATGCTGCGCTCCAAAGGTGCTTGGCGCGAACGTCTTAAAGTGATTATGGATTTTCCGGATAAAAAAACCGTTCATCACTTTGTCGATACCACCGTATCGGAAGCCTGCCACGAAGTCGGCGAAGAACTGCGGCAGCTGGGTGTGAGCATTCAAATCCGCCAACCTGCTTCGGGAGAAATCGTGTTGGTTGCCGACCATGAAGCGGAAATCAACTTTACCTACCAAGTGATCGCCACACCGCATGTCCAACCTGCATTCGTGCAGTCCGATCATTCCGAACAAGCCTTAAGCGACGAACAGCAGTATTACCGCGCCGAAGTTCATTTGGGTGAAGGCGGGCAGGACTACGACATCATGGGCTGGAGCAAAGAAGGCGTGATTAACGATATCATCGACCAATATCACAAACACATGCACTTTCTGCATAGTTTGCGCTAAATCATGCTTATCTTGTAGTTATGAAAAAGGCCGTCTGAACATTCAGACGGCCTTTCCGCATATTATGGTCAATCAACGTATATTGATTACAAGAGACGACTTCCCGCCCCGGCTTAAACTTCGCTTAAATTCAAATAATGGCGGCTGCCCTGCATATCGCTCATCGCGCGCAGCAGCATTTCGAAATGCTCATCGTTGTTGATGAAGTCCAACTCATCGGCATTGGCAATCAGCAACGGCGCATTTTGATACAGATGGAAAAAGCGGCGGTATTCGTCTTGAATCTGCCCCAAATAACCCGACGGAAACAGGTTCAACATGCCTTTGTTTTGCTTCTGCAAGCGTTTTTGGGCATTTTCGTCGGATGTTTGCAGATAAATCACCAAATCGGGCACCGGATATTCGGGCATGATTTTGCGTTTCATCTGCCAAAACAAAGTCTGTTCGTTGGCCGGATCATTGCCTTTCAACACCACCGGCACGAAAATCTGGTCTTTTTCGAGCAGGAAATCAGCGATAATCAGCTCGTTTTTTTCTTCTTCTTCATTAATCACTTCTACCGCTTCGGCACGGCGCATCAGAAAAAACAATTCGGTTGCCAAGCCGTGATTGGCCGCATTCAGATAAAACTGTTCCAAAAAAGGGTTGCGCTCGGGGCTTTCCGTCAGATGCAACGCATTGAAATACTCGGCCAAACGCCGGCTTAATTCGGATTTGCCGCTGCCGATAGAACCTTCAACCACAATGTAACGATGATGCATGAATAGTCTTTCTTCTTACTTAAAATGTGTTTCGGGGTATCTGTACGCTATTGAGGCCGTCTGAAACCAATATTCAACTTTTTTGAATCAAGCAACCTTATTTTTGCAAACGGATACCGTCTTCACCCAGTTTTGCCGCCAACTCCGAAGCCTTTCCGTGCAAACCGACAACATAATCTGGTGCGATTTCCGCCAGCGGGCACATAACGAAACCGCGTTCGTGCGCACGGGGATGCGGCAAGGTTAAATGCGGGTTGCTGCTGGTTTCTCCGTTGTAATCGATGATGTCTAAATCCAGAGTACGCGGCGCATTACGAAAACTGCGGCGGCGGCCGAAATCGTCTTCGATGCGGTTTAACACGGCCAGCAACTCTCTGCCGTCCAAAGCCGTTTGCACGATACACACCGCATTCACGAAATCGGGCTGATCCGCATAACCCACGGGGGCGGTAATATAGAGTGAAGATACGCGGTTCAGTTCAATTTGCGGATGGCGTGAAATGGCTTCCAATGCTGCTTTAACCTGCTCTTGCGGCCGGTCAAGATTACTTCCCAAAGCGATCACGGCGATATGGGGTAGAGACGTTGGCATGTTCAGACGGCCTCACAAAGGTTTGAACCAGGCAAGGTAAACAATGGCGGCCACGCACAACATAGATGCGGCATAACCCAGCCAAAACTTCGGCGTACGCGGGCGGGCGCGTACCGTAACCATACCTAAACCGATATAGCCCAATAAAAGCAACAGTTTCACACCCAACCAGTCGGCATTGCCGAAAGGCATGAAACGGGTAATGTGCATCAGCCAAAGGCCGGTAAAAAGCAATAACGTGTCGTTGAAATGGGGAATAATTTTCAAAATTTTCGGCAGCGGTTTTTCGGGGCGGGCATAACGCATCCAAAAACGCAGATTGAACAGCAAAATAGTGATTGCCACAAAGGTCATGTGGCTGTGTTTTACAATCAGATATTGCATAAAAAAGGTTTTCCGAAAGGTATATTCAGACGGCCTATTGTACCTGAAACACGTTGCCCGGCAGTACCATACGTCATACAGCCGCAGCCTGCTTATTTCAGCTTTTCCACAGCCAAGAGATAGGGAGGGCGGTTTTGGCGGTTGGCAAATCCGTATTTCAATACAGCATATTGCTGTTGCGGCAGAGTTTGCGCCCAATGCTCGATGGCGGACGCCTCGTATTGTCCGGCTTCGTGACCGGGATAAACCACTGCCGCCAGCAAACCGCCTTTTTCCAATAACGCCAGCACCGAATTTAGAGCGCGTATGCTGGTATCCGCTTGAGTGGTCAGCGACTTATCGCCGCCCGGCAGCCATCCGAAATTAAACACAGCCGCGGCCAAAGGTTCGCGCACATAATCCGATAAGGTTTCATGGCCGGCATGAACATACTCGACCTGCGCCCCAACGCCTTCGGCCTGCAAGCGTTTTGCCGTTTCGTCCAATGCCTGTTTCTGTATATCGAACACCCAAACCTTACCGTTACTGCCTACGCAGCGTGCAAGCAAAAGCGTATCGTGACCGTTACCTGCCGTACCGTCCAACACGGTATCTCCGGCACGGATACGGGCACGCAGCAAGTCATGGGTAAAAGGCAGAATATTGCGCAGCAGCATAAGGCCGTTTGAAACATGAGAAAAAATACCTTACCTCAAAAAGGTAAGGTATTTTAATAGCCTTGATCTTAAGCCGAAGGCTGTGTGGTTTCGACTTGAACGGGAGCGGCAGAAGCGGGCTGTTTGTTTTCGTGCTGCAAACTCACGGCGCGGGCCGGAACAATAGTGGAAATCGCATGTTTGTAAACCATTTGCGTTACAGAAGTGTTACGCAACAGCACAACATATTGGTCAAACGATTCAACTTGCCCCTGCAGCTTGATGCCGTTTACCAAATAAATGGAAACAGGCACATGCTCTTTACGCAAAGCGTTCAAAAAAGGATCTTGTAGCATTTGTCCTTTAGCGGTCATTTTTTCAACTCCGTTATTATTTATGGCTTTAAAGTATTTCGGGAAAAACACGTGCCGATTTTAGCCTTGAATGCATTTTTTTACCAATCTTTTTCGGTAAGAATATGCAAACGTTTACTGCATGGTTTGAAAGGTGTTGGTAGTAAGATGGCCTGCTGCTTGCAAAGTTCAGCCTAAAGCGCATTCCATTGCTTAACATGCAAATGTGTTAAAAATTACACATCGATTATTTATGCCGCACCTTATCACCCCTGCATAATATCTACGGCAGTTTATCTGACTTGCAAGCCGATATTTCGGTTGAAAGCCCTCTTCGCCGGCAAACGCTTATATAATGTTTTTAAAATAATATTTCAAAATACCGAAAGGCAGATCATGGAACGTGAAAAAATATATTATGCTGCCGTTATTCTTGTATCGGCCGTATCCATCCTGCTCAGCCCGTTTTTTTATGTAAGCAGGGGTAAACAGAACGCAAAACCGGCCGGCTCCCGAAGCTGGATGAAAATTATTGCCGGCAATATTCTAATGGCGGCGGTTTTGCTGGCAGTGTGGTGGTTTTGGTTACGCAGAAACTATTGAGCAACATTATTCACGGCAACAGTTGCCTGCCGCTTTTTCAGACGGCATACTTCCAGCCGTTAACATCCATTTCCACAACGAAAGCCATTTATGAAAACCATACCGTTATGGGGAGCCGCCGCACTTGTTTTAACCGCCCTGCCCGTTTTGGCAAATACCGTGTATGAATGCAAAGACAATAACGGCCGCACGGTTTATGTTCAAAATGCCGGCAAACAATGCAAAAAAGCCGATATCGGCAGAATAGGCATTTATTCCAATACCCCTGCCAAAACCACGCAGCATTCTTCGCCTGCTTCGGCGGCCGACCGGCAAAACGATGCTTCTGTTCCGCCCGATATTCTGGCCAAACGCCAAGAAGCACAACAACAGCTTGACGCGGCAAAAAAAGCTTTAACCGAAGGCAAGCAGGTTCGTTATGGTAACGAACGGAATTATGCGCGTTACCAAGAGCGCATCCAACAGCTGGAAAATGCCGTTAAAACTGCACAACAGCGCTTAAACGAACTGAACCATGCGCCCAACTCAGGCTCATCGCGCAACATGCCCCACTAATTGCAATCACGATAAGGTCAGATACCTTTATAAAACCGCCAGTTTTCAGACGGCATATACGCAAAAAACATTTCGCCGCACTTGCTTTGTTTGCAATGACGGCGAAATGTTTTTTTTACGGAAAGCTGCTTTCGGTATAAGGCAGGTGGTGATTCGGATCACTCCGCGCCCCGAAGAGATTTCAATTCTCTGCTTTTATCAATATTGAACAGTCCACGCCACACTCTCTCCGCCGCGCATCGGCACCAAAACTTCATTGCCCCCGAAAGGCACTTCAGAAGCAACCTGCTGGCTTTGCTTGATTAACATGATGGTTCGGGAGTTTTCGGGCAGGCCGTAAAAACGTGCGCCGTTTTTCGAGGCAAATGCTTCCAGTTTGTCTAACGCTCCTGCCTGATCAAATACTTCAGCATACAATTCGATTGCCGTGGCCGCACTGAACATGCCTGCACAGCCGCAAGCGTTTTCTTTGGCTGATTGCGCGTGGGGTGCGCTGTCTGTACCTAGAAAAAACTTGTGCGATTGTTCACCGGTAACCGCCGCTACCAACGCCTTGCGGTGTATCTCGCGCTTGAGCACGGGCAAGCAATAATGGTGCGGGCGCACGCCTCCGACCAACAAGTCGTTACGATTCAACAGCAAATGCTGCGGGGTAACGCTGGCCGCCACGTTGTCTCCGGCTTCCATCACCAAACGGGCGGCATCGGCCGTGGTGATATGCTCGAACACCACTTTCAAACCGGGCACTTTTTCCAAAACGGGTTTCATCACACGCTCAATAAACACTGCCTCGCGATCGAAAATATCGATTTCGGGGTCGGTTACCTCTCCGTGCACCAAAAACAACATGTCTTGTTTAGCCATTTCTTCCAAAACGGGAATCAGTTTGAACAAATCGGTTACGCCCGAATCGGAATTGGTGGTTGCACCGGCAGGGTAAAGTTTGAAGGCCACAATCCCCGCCGCTTTGGCTTCGCGCACCAGTTCGGGTGTCGATTTATCGGTCAGATACAAAGTCATCAGCGGTTCAAAAGTGCTGCCTTGCGGCAGGGCGGCCAAAATGCGTTTTTTATAGGCTTGCGCATCGGCTACGCTGACTACCGGCGGCTTCAGGTTGGGCATGATGACTGCGCGCCCCATTTGGCGTGCGGTAAACGGCAACACGGCTTTTAATGCTTCTCCGTCGCGCAGGTGCAGGTGCATGTCGTCGGGCTGGACAATAGTAAGGGTTTGCATGATATTCCTTTGTTTTATCTATCAATATTTGCTGTGAGGCCGTCTGAAAAACCTAGATATTTTCAGACGGGCTTAGATTCGAATTTCAAGTGCAGCACTCAGGCAGTAGTGGTTGGAAGAGATTCAAGAATAAAACACTTGGCGTTTCATAGCCAAGTGTTTTTCTTGGCCGGTGGTTCGGCTCATCCTGAACCCTGCGTATTTCCCGCTCACTAATGTTGCGGAAATCCGTTTGTTTGGGGAAATATTGGCGGATGAGTCCGTTGGTGTTTTCATTCAGCGCCTTTTCCCAAGAACGGTAAGGACGGCAGAAATAGGTTTCAGCCACCAATGCTTTGGCTATTCGGGTGTGGCGGTAGAATTCCTTGCCGT